>NZ_JBXASU010000033.1:0-75022 GCF_058809705.1 Cupriavidus sp. MPR-AND1C
GTGGGGGCGGGCTGCCACCTGGATTCAGGTGGGTTCGCCAGCGTCACCGCGCCGATGTGAGTGATGTGGGCGGCACATGTGGCCGCCTTGATGGCCGGGGCTGGCGTCTGGCCGCGTCGCGGCGCGCACATCCTCTATCCGGCACACGATTTATTGTACAATAACGCGGTTAACGGCCTCCCGATTAGGTGGCGCGCGGCATCCTTGGCCGCGCATCTATCTGGCCGGGAAGTCTTGCGTGTCCGTTCCATCGTGGTAGCAAGCCTGTTGGTCTAGTCCCTGTTACGGCGCCGAAGCCTGGTGCCGCCACAAGAGGGCCAACCGGGGGTCTGGGCCTGCTACCGGGATATTCGCACGGTCTGCCGCTCTCGTTCGCATGGGAGCGGTGCCATCCGGCTTTCGCCTGGGCGTTTTCTGGCTTCAGGCGAGCCGGCGGTCCGTCGTGATGAATTTCCGATGTCAAAGCGCCTGTCCATCGCGTCCTCACCGCGGGCAGTGTGCTGAACGGCGTGCCCCATGGAATTCAAAACAATTCAGACAAGGTGTGCGAATGAACCGCATTGCGAAACTTCTGGCTGTTGTGGCGCTGGCTCTGCCGGCAACTGCCATGACCGGTCTGGCATCTGCCGCAGAGCAGGCCGCCGCAAAGGCCGATCCGGCCAAGGGCGAAACCCTCTACACGCAAGGTGCCCCTGATCGCAATGTCCCGGCTTGCCTGAGCTGCCATGGCGCCAACGGTAACAGCGGCGGCGCCGCCAACCCGAAGCTGGCCGCCCAGCATCCGGAATACGTGCACAAGCAGCTCGACGACTTCAAAGCCAAGGCTCGCAACAACGCCATCATGTCGCCGTACGCGGCCGCCTTGTCCGAGCAGGAAATGAAGGACGTCGGCGCCTACCTGGCCAAGCAGACCCTCAAGCCTGCCACCGCCAAGAACAAGGACACCATCGAAGCCGGCCAGAAGATCTACCGCGGTGGCATCGCGGCCAAGGGCGTGCCGGCCTGCGCGGCTTGCCACGGCCCCACCGGTGCCGGCATTCCGGCCCAGTACCCGCGTATCGGCGGCCAATGGTCCGAGTACACTGAAGCGCAACTGGTTGCGTTCCGCCAGGGCACCCGCAAGAACAATCCTGTGATGACCACTATCGCCGCCAAGATGTCGGATGCCGAGATCAAGGCTGTGGCTGATTACGTCGCAGGGATTCGCTAAGTCGTTCCGCGCCGGGTAGCCGGAGCACCGTAGCGGGCCTCGCCACTCGCGAGGCGCCACGTCCAGGTGCAACCAAGCAGCCCGGCAACAATCGAAGAGGGTGGCCTGCGCGAGCATGTCCACCCTTTTTCATTTCAAGGCCGAGGGCCCCACTGCACATGTCCACCGCTTCCACGTCAGGACTGCACCTGAAGACTTCTCACCGCCTGCTACGCGACGCGGTTGAGCTGCTGTCCTCGATGCGTTTCGCTATCGCGCTGCTGACGGTGATTGCGATTGCCAGCGTGGTCGGCACCGTCCTCAAGCAGAACGAGCCCTATCCCAACTATGTGAACCAGTTCGGTCCCTTCTGGGCTGACCTGTTCCACGCGCTGTCGTTGCAAAAGGTTTACAGCTCCTGGTGGTTCCTGCTGATCCTGACCTTCCTGGTGATTTCCACCTCGCTGTGCCTGACCCGCAACGCGCCCAAGATGATCAAGGATATGCGCTCGTGGAAGGACCACGTGCGTGAGCGCAGCCTGCGGTCCTTCCACCATCACGCCGAGTTCGATTCGGGCCGTCCCCGCGCCGATGCCGTGGCGCGCCTCACCGCGCTGCTGGCGAACCGCGGCTACCGTATCAAGAGCGTTGCGCATGAGGGCGCCACCTTGCTGGCCGCCAAGGCGGGCGCGGCCAACAAGCTAGGCTACATCCTCGCGCACACCGCTATCGTGGTGATCTGCGTCGGCGGCATGCTCGATGGCGACATGCTGATCCGCGCGCAGATGTGGTTTGGCGGCAAGAGCCCGATCAGCGGCAACGCCGTGATCAACGACATCCCTCCCGAGCACCGTTTGTCGGTCAGCAATCCGGGCTTTCGCGGCAACGCCTTCGTGCCGGAAGGCTCGACGGTGTCCACCGCCATCCTGAATATCTCGGACGGTGCGCTGGTGCAGGACCTGCCGTTCAATATCACGCTGAAGAAGTTCACCGTCGAGCATTACTCGACCGGCATGCCCAAGCTGTTCGCCTCCGACGTGGTCATCACCGACCGCGCCACCGGCCGCAAGACCGAGGCTACCATCAAGGTCAACGAGCCGCTGGTGGTGGATGGCGTGGCCATCTACCAGTCCAGCTTCGAGGATGGTGGCTCCAAGCTGAAGTTCGTTGGCTACCCGATGCAGGGCACTAGCGACAAGACCTTCGCCTTTGCCGGCACCGTGGGCGCCAACGCGCCACTGAGCGGCACGGGCAACGCGGCCGACGCCGAGGGATTGACGGTCGAGTTCAGCGATTTCCGCCTGATGAATATCGAGAACGTCACCGATGCATCGGGCAAGCCGGACGCGCGTGGCGTTGCGCGCAAGTCGCTCAACGAGAAGCTCGAGGCCCACCTGGGCTCGGCGGTCAATCCTGACCGTGCGAAGGAGTTGCGCAACGTTGGCCCTTCGGTGCAGTACAAGTTGCGCGACCGCAACGGCCAGGCGCGCGAATTCAACAACTACATGGTGCCGGTGCAACTCGACGGCCAGTCGGTCTTCCTTGCCGGCATGCGGGATACGCCTAGCGAGCCGTTCCGCTATCTTCGCATCCCGGCCGACGAGCAAAACAGCGTGGCGGACTGGATGCGCTTGCGTGCCGCGCTGCAGGACCGCGCGATGCGCAGCGAAGCCGCGCGCCGCTTCGCACTTGCCTCGATGCCGGGCGAGGATCGCGAAGTATTGCGCGGCCAGTTGGCTGAGAGCGCCCTGCGCGCGCTCGACCTGTTTGCCGGCGCCTCGCGCAGCAACCCGCAAGCCCCGCCGGGCGGCTTCACCGCGATTGCCGCCTTCCTGGAAAAGTCCGTGCCGCCGGCCGAGCAGCAGAAAGCTGCGGATGTGCTGCTGAAGATCCTCAATGGCTCGATGTGGGAGCTCTGGCAGTTGGCGCGCGCGCAAGACAAGCTGCCGGTGGTGCCAAATAGTGCCAAGAGCGGCGCTTTCATGCAGCAAGCCATTAATGCGCTGTCCGACAGTTTCTTCTACACCGCGCCGGTTTTCCTGCAGCTCGACGACTTCACGGAAGTGAAGGCCAGCGTGTTCCAGATGACCCGTGCGCCGGGGAAGAACATCGTGTATCTTGGCTGTCTGCTGTTGGTGCTGGGCGTGTTCTCGATGTTCTACATCCGCGAGCGCCGCGTCTGGCTCTGGGTGAAGGATCCCGCAGATACCGCGGGAGCCGCCGGGGGACAGGGCGCCGCCAGCCATGTGCTGATGGCCATGTCCACGCAGCGCCGTACACTGGATTTCGAGAAAGAGTTTGTCGCGCTGCGCGACGATGTAGGCCGCGCCGCCGGCAGCATCGACACGACCGGCGCCCGCAATTAAGCAGGAACCACTATGTCTTCGAATGTAAATCAGGCCAGGCCGGGCATGCACGAGAGTCCGGCAGGCGTTGCCGCGAGTGGCGCTGAGCAGGCCTACCTGGAGCCGTCGTTCCTGCGCCGGCTGGGCTGGATCGACTGGCTCTTTGCCTTGATGCTGGCAGTGGGCGCGGGGTTCGCGCTGGCGCGCTACGGCGAGTGGATGAATGTCTACGACAAGGGCGTGCTGATCGCCGCGGTGCCTACCTTCGCGCTGCTGGGATGGCACTGGAAGCCGGTGCGGCTGCTGATGGTGACGCTGACCGTGTTGTCGCTGTTCGCGATCCAGCTCTACCAGGGCCAGTTGCCGCGCGCCGAGCAGGCCTTCTTCCTCAAGTACTTCCTGTCGAGCCAGTCCGCCATCTTGTGGATGAGCGCCCTGGTGTTCCTGTCCACCCTGTTCTACTGGGGCGGCTTGCTGGCGCGCTCGGAGACCGGGCTGCAGATCGGCAGCAAGATGGTGTGGGCAGCGGTGGTGCTGGGCTTTACCGGCATGCTGGTGCGCTGGTACGAGTCCTACCTCATCGGCGCGGACATCGGCCATATCCCCATCTCGAATCTGTACGAAGTGTTCGTGCTGTTCACGCTGATCACCTCGTTGTTCCACCTGTACTACGAAGGCCGCTACAAGACCCGCGCGCTGGGGCCGTTCGTGATGCTGGTGGTATCGGCGGCGGTCGGTTTCCTGCTGTGGTACACGGTCAGCCGCGATGCGAGCGAGATCCAGCCGCTGGTGCCCGCGCTGCAGAGCTGGTGGATGAAGATCCATGTGCCGGCCAATTTCATCGGCTACGGCACCTTCGCCCTGGCTGCCATGGTGTCGGTGGCCTACCTGCTCAAGCAGCACGGCATCCTCGCCGAGCGCCTGCCCTCGCTCGAAGTGCTCGACGATGTGATGTACAAGTCAATCGCTGTGGGCTTTGCCTTCTTCACCATCGCCACCATCCTGGGCGCGCTGTGGGCGGCGGAGGCCTGGGGCGGTTACTGGAGCTGGGACCCCAAGGAAACCTGGGCCCTGATCGTCTGGTTGAACTACGCGGCTTGGCTGCATATGCGGCTGATGAAGGGGCTGCGCGGCACCATGGCGGCCTGGTGGGCGCTAGTGGGTTTGCTGGTCACGACCTTCGCCTTCCTGGGCGTCAACATGTTCCTTTCCGGCCTGCATAGCTACGGCGAACTCTGACCTGGGTGTTGCGCCGCAATGAGAAAACCTGCCCATCGCTCCGATGCGGCAGGTTTTTTTTTCGCCCGAATGGAATAAAGCCGTCACATCCGGTGTTTACTGAAGGGACGGCGCCGGCTGGCGGTGCCGCATCGCATGGAGATCGACATCATGGCCCTTTCCCGTCCTAACGCAGTCGCTTCCCTCGCATCGTTGTCCCGCCCCGCCGTGCTCGCGCTCGCTTCTGCAGCGGTCCTGCTGTCCGCCTGTTCGGGCATGGGCAGCATGGGTGGCAGCGCCGGCAATATGCCGCCCACGGTGAAAGTTGCCGGTGGCACATTGACCGATCCCCAGGGCCTGACGCTCTACACGTTCGACCGTGACACGGGCGGCAAGAGCGCTTGCAATGGCGGCTGCGCCACCACCTGGCCGCCCCTGATGGCCGCGCCCGGCACCAGCGCCACGGGCGACTACAGCGTGATCACGCGCGACGATGGCGGCAAGCAATGGGCCTATCGCGGCAAACCGCTCTACCGTTTCTCCAAGGACGCCAAGCCGGGCGACCGCACGGGCGACAACTTCAACAACGTCTGGCACGCGGCAACGCCCTGATACGGGCCAGGGCAACCTGACGGCATGGAAGGTTTCGACCGCCAACTGGTGGCGCTGGCGCCGCGCTTGCGGCGCCACGCCCGGGGTTTGACCGGCGACGCGGCCTCCGCCGACGACCTGGTGCAGGACACGCTGGAGCGCGCGCTGCGCTACCGCTGGCGCTTTCGCCTGCGCGCGGGCGCGTGGTGGGGCGATGGCGCGGATGGCCTGCTGTCTTGGCTGCTGACCATGATGCACCGGCTGCGCGTGAACGCGTACCGTCGCGCCGACCTGGTGACCTATACCGACACGCTGCCCGACGTACCCAGTGCTGCGCCTGAGCCCGGCCTGCGGCTGGACTTGGCGCGGGCGCTGGCCCGCTTGCCCGAGGCGCAGCGCGCGGTGATGCTGCTGGTCGGCCTGGAGCAGCTCAGCTATGCCGAGGCGGCGCTGGTGCTGGCCGTGCCGGTGGGCACCGTGATGTCCCGGCTGTCGCGGGCTCGAGAGCAGATGCGCATGCTGATGGAAGGCACGCCAGCCAAGGCGGCCGATGCGAACCCGCAGGCCGCCGGCCGCGCGGCCGGACTGCAGCGAGTCAAATGATGTCTCCAGTCAACGAAGCCGATCTCCACGCCTACGCCGATGGCCAGCTCGATCCCGCAAGACGCGCCGAGGTGGAGGCATACCTGGCCGCCCATCCCGAGGCCGGGGAGCGCGTGGCAGGCTGGCGGCGGCAGACAGACGAATTGCACGCAGCCTTCGACGGCGTGCTCAATGAATCAGTGCCGTTAGCGGCACTTCCGCCAGGGCTGCGGGGCAGTAGCCGTGATGCGGCGCGGCGGCCCGCCGGCTGGGGTATGGCGCTGGCCGTCAGCGTTGCCTCGCTGGCGGTAGGCGGCGCGGTAGGCGGCGCAATCGGGTGGATTGCGCACGATCACGCGGACACACTGGCGGCCGGGGCGCCGTCGATGGAGCGCTTCGCGCGCGAGGCACTGGCCAGCCATGTCGTCTATGCGCCGGAGGTGCGCCACCCAGTCGAGGTGGCGGCCGCCGATGAAGCCCATCTTGTTGCCTGGCTATCCAAGCGCCTGGGGGCACCGCTGCGGGTGCCGGACCTGCGTGCCCAGGGATTCCACCTGATCGGGGGCCGTCTCGGCGTGGCCGAGGGCGGCCCGTCGGCCATCCTGATGTACGAGGCAGACGACGGCACCCGGCTGTCGCTGCAACTGCGGCACATGGCGCGCGATACGCCCGACACGGGTTTCCGGCTGGAGCGCATGGGCCCGGGGCCAGGTGAGCGTCCCGCCGCTGCGGCGCGTACCATGGCCTTTTACTGGGTAGACCGGGATCTTGGCTTCGCGCTGGCCGGGCCGCTGGAACGCGCACCCTTGCTCGCATTGGCGGAGGCCGTTTACCGGCAGTATCAGGGCGGTTGAGCCTCAGCCAAGCGTCGCGCGGAGCGCCCCGCATCCGATTGCCGGCTGCAATGCGTACGTAGGCCAGGCGATGCGACGGTGACGACGGGCCCAAAAAAGATGTCAGGATTCCCTTGTGCCAACCGACTCAACCCCAAGTCCAGTCGTGCAGGCGGGCCCCACCCAGGCCCGGCACGAACGGTGAACCGCATTTTGCATATGGCACGCAACGAGGAACAACGATGCTGATCCCCTCTCCGAAATGGCTGCGCGGCGACGATATCGCCGCCAGCGAGATCACGCCCCGCGGTGTTTTCGACGCGCGGCGCCGCCTGCTGGCGCTGGCTGCAGCGGGCGCAGCGGGGAGCACGCTGGCGCCATGGTTCGCCCGCGATGCGCATGCCCAGGCGCCGCGCGGGCAGAAACTGCCGGCCACGCCCAACAATGCCTACGTCGTGCCCGAGAAGCGCACGCCTTACGAGGACGTCACCACGTACAACAACTACTACGAGTTTGGCACCGACAAGGCGGACCCGGCGCGCAACGCCGGCACGCTGCGAACCCGGCCGTGGCAGGTCGCGGTCGAAGGCCTGGTGAAGAAGCCCAAGGTTTATGACATCGACGAACTCGTGCGCCTGATGCCGATGGAAGAGCGGGTCTACCGGCTGCGCTGCGTGGAGGGCTGGTCGATGGTGATTCCGTGGAGCGGCTACGCGCTGGCCGAACTGGTCCGCCGCGTCGAGCCGCAGCCGGGCGCCAAGTATGTGGAGTTCGTCACCCTCAACGACAAAAAGCAGATGCCCGGTGTCAGCGCCCGCGTGCTGGACTGGCCTTACACCGAAGGGCTGCGCATGGACGAGGCGATGCACCCGCTGACCTTGCTGGCCTTTGGCCTGTATGGAGAGGTGCTGCCCAACCAGAACGGTGCGCCCGTGCGCGTGGTGGTGCCCTGGAAGTACGGCTTCAAGAGCGCCAAGTCTATCGTCAAGATCCGCTTTGTCGACAAGCAACCCGCCACCAGTTGGAACCTTGCCGCGGCGCAGGAGTACGGCTTTTACTCCAACGTGAACCCGGACGTGGATCACCCGCGCTGGAGCCAGGCTACGGAGCGCCGCATCGGCGAGGACAAAGGCAGCGGCTTTGGCGCGCTGTTCGCGCCCAAGCGCAAGACGCTGCCGTTCAACGGCTACGGGCAGCAGGTGGCGTCGCTGTACCAGGGCATGGACCTGCGGAAGTTCTTCTGATGGCGCCCCCGGAGATGTCCCCGTCACGCCAGGCGGTTCGCTCGTCGCGGGCGGCGGGGCAGCCTGGGCTCGCGACGCTTGCGCCGGAACGCGTGCGCACGGTGAAGGTGGCGGTGTGGCTGCTTGCCATGCTGCCTTTCCTGCGGCTGCTCTGTCTCGGCTTTACCGATCAGTTCGGCGCCAATCCGCTGGAGTTCGTCACACGCTCGACCGGCACCTGGACGCTGGTCATGCTGTGCGTCACGCTGGCGGTGACGCCGCTGCGCCGGCTCACGGGCTGGAACTGGCTGATCCGGCTGCGCCGCATGCTCGGGCTCTTTGCCTTCTTCTACGCGCTGCAGCACTTCCTGTTGTGGCTTGCCGTGGACCGGGGCTTCGATGTGGCCTACATGATCAAGGACATTGCCAAGCGCCCCTTCATCACGGTTGGGTTTGCCGCCTTCGTGCTGATGGTGCCGCTGGCGGCCACCTCGGCCAATGTCATGGTCAAGTGGCTAGGTGGCAAGCGCTGGCAAGGGCTGCACCGGGCGGTGTACGCCATCGCCGTGCTGGCGATCCTGCACTACTGGTGGCATAAGGCAGGCAAGCACGACTTTGGCACGGTATCGATCTATGCCGCCGTGGTGTTCGGGTTGCTGGCGATGCGGATCTGGTGGTGGCGCAAGCCTGCAACTGGCCTCAAGGCACAAAGGTAGAACACAAAGGTAGAGCGTGATTTCGCGCTCGGCAGGGCGGGGCGGCCGCCCCGCTTGGGGGCGCCAAAGGGCTTCAAGATGTCCCCGGACCCGGCCCAGCCGCCGTCAAGCAGCGGCGCCGCCCCGGAAAGCGCCGCAGGTTGTCGGATTGCGGCGCCGGCACAGCCTGGTCCTGGCGCGCCACACGCCGAGTGGCGGCGAGGAGGGCGGGCGCTTAGCCTTGCAGCAGGCGTTCGTCGCGGAACAGGTCAGCCACGTGCTCGCGGCCGCGCACCAGATGCACGTCGTCGCCGTCGACCATGACTTCGGCAGCGCGCGGGCGGGTGTTGTAGTTGGAGCTCATGACAAAGCCATAGGCGCCGGCCGACATCACGGCCAGCAGGTCGCCCGGCTGCACCGCCAGGGCGCGGTCGCGGCCGAGCCAGTCGCCGGATTCGCACACCGGGCCGACCACGTCGTAGGTCAGGGCGGTGGCCTGCGCGGCTTCGCGCAGTTGCACGGGCTCGATGCGGTGGTAGGCCTCGTACATGGCAGGGCGGGCCAGGTCGTTCATGGCCGCGTCAACGATGCAGAAGTTCTTGGCGGCGCCCGGCTTGAGGAACTCGACCTGGGTCAGCAGCACGCCGGCATTGCCCACCAGCGAGCGGCCCGGCTCGAACAGCACCTCGCGATGGCCATGGCCACGCTCTGCCACGCGGTCCAGCAGCGTGCGGGCAAAGCCGGTGATGTCCGGCGGGGTCTCGTCGTCGTAAGTGATGCCCAGTCCACCGCCTACGTCGATATGCTCAAGATTGATGCCTTCGCGTTCCAGCGCTTCCACCACGTCCAGCACCTTGTCCAGCGCTTCCAGATAAGGGGCGACCTCGGTGATCTGCGAGCCGATATGGCAGTCGATGCCCGCGACTTCCAGGTGCGGCAGCGCGGCGGCGGCGCGGTAGGTCGGCAGCACGTCCTCAAAGGCGACGCCGAACTTGTTGCCCTTCAGGCCGGTGGAGATATACGGGTGGGTCTTGGCGTCCACATCCGGGTTGATGCGCAGCGACACGCGCGCGCGCTTGCCCAGGCGGCCGGCCACGGCATTGAGGCGGTCCAGCTCGGGGATCGACTCGACATTGAACGACAGCACATCATGCTGGAGCGCCAGTTCCATCTCGGCGGCGGTCTTGCCCACGCCCGAGAACACTACCTTGCGCGGATCGCCGCCCACTGCCAGCACGCGCTGCAACTCGCCGCCAGACACGATATCGAAGCCCGCGCCGAGCCTGGCGAAGACCTGCAGGATCGCCAGGTTCGAATTGGCCTTCATGGCGTACTGCACACGCGCGCGGCGCCCCTGGCACGCAGCGGCGTAGGCCTGGTAGGCGGCGGTCAGAGCGGCGCGCGAGTAGACGTAGGTAGGGGTGCCGTATTCGGCGGCAATGCGCGCGAGCGGCACGTGCTCGACGCTCAGGGCGCCGTCGTGGCGATGGAAGAAGGCGGTCATGGTTATTTGGCGGTGGGAGTGGCGTCCGGCGCTGCGTCCGGTGCCGTGGCGGGTGCCGCAGTGGGGGCGGAGCCCCGGGGAGCCGCCGGATTCGGCACGGCCGGGTTGCCCAGGCCGGGATCCGGTACACCCGGCTGCGCCGGTGCGGGAGGCTGCTTGGGCATCGTCAGCGGGCCGCGGATGCCGCATCCCGACAGCAGGGGCATCGCAAGGCTGGCGGCAAACGCCGATACAATCGCAACACGACGCAACATCGGGTCGTCCTTAAAATGTCGTCCAGGGTCGTCCCCGATCGTCCCGGAGTGTCCCTCAAGCGGAGCGCGGCGGGACCACCGGAAATACGAAGTACTTTTCAATACGCTGCCGGCTACGGCACTACATCGCTATAGCGGCCGCTGGCCGGCGGTCTTGGAGTTTAGCATGCCCCCCATGAGTGAAAGTGAGTTCCTGGCGCTGGCCCAGCAAGAGCTGGACCGGCTGGAAAGCGCGGTGGAAACCGCCGCCGACGCAGCCGACGCCGACATCGAAATCAACCGTGCCGGCAATCTCATGGAGCTCGAATTCGAAGACGGCTCCAAGATCATCGTCAACAGCCAGGCTCCCATGCAGGAACTGTGGGTGGCCGCGCGCTCGGGGGGTTTCCATTTTCGCCATGATGGCCAGCGCTGGGTCGATACGCGCGGCGGCGGTGAGCTGTATGCGGCGCTATCAGGCTACGTGAGCCAGCAGGCGGGGGTGACGCTGAAACTGGCCTGAGCGCTTTCGCCCACGCGCATGAAAAAAGCCGGCGATGGTTTCGCCGGCTTTTTCATTCGCGGGAAGCTGTCCCGGCGGGCCCTCAGCCGCCGCCGAACATTTCCAGGATGCGCTTCTTCTCTGCCTCGACGTCGGCGGGCGATTGCGTGCTTTCGTCCGGCTTGCCAGGCCACGGATCGCCCAGGCCAACCGAAGCCACGCCGGCGCCGCCCGCGTTTTCCTCGAAGGTCCAGTCGCCGCCCACCATGACCACGCCTTCCGGGGCCTGGCGTTCGGGGAGTTCCGGTACGCCCTTGAGCATCTTGCCCATGTAGCCCACCCAGATCGGCAGGGCCAGGCCGCCGCCGGTCTCGCGCACGCCCAGGCTCTTGGGCTGGTCGTAGCCCATCCAGGCGATCGCCACCAGCTTGGGCGTGTAGCCGGCGAACCAGGCGTCGACGGCGTCGTTGGTAGTGCCGGTCTTGCCGGCCAGGTCGTTGCGGCCCAGGCGCTGCTTGGCGCTGTTGGCCGTGCCGCTGCGCACTACCTCACGCAGCATGGTGTCGGCGATAAAGGCGGTGCGGGCATCCAGCACGCGCACCGCATCGGCGCCGGCGCGCTGGGGCTTGGTTTCGGAGATCACATTGCCGCGCGCATCGACCACCTTCTGGATCAGGTAGGGATTGACGCGGTAGCCGCCGTTGGCAAAGACCGAGTAGGCGCCAGCCATTTGCAGCGGGGTGACGCTGCCGGCGCCCAGCGCCATCGGCAGGTAAGCCGGGTGCTTGTCGGCGTCAAAGCCAAAGCGCGTGATGTAGTCCTGGGCGTACTGGGTGCCGATGGCGCGCAGGATGCGCACCGACACCAGATTCTTGGACTTTGCCAGCGCGCGGCGCATGGTCATCGGGCCTTCGAACTTGCCGTCGTAGTTCTTCGGCTCCCAGACCTGGCCACCGTTATCGCTGATCGACAGCGGCGCGTCGTTGATCACCGTGGCGGGGGAGAACCCCTTTTCCAGCGCCGCGGAGTAAATGAACGGCTTGAAGCTGGAGCCGGGCTGGCGCCAGGCCTGCGTCACGTGGTTGAACTTGTTGCGGTTGAAGTCGAAGCCGCCAACCATCGAGCGGATCTCGCCGTCTTCCGGGTTGAGCGAGATGAATGCGGCGGATACTTCCGGTAACTGCGTGACCGTCCATGCGCCTTTTTCGTCCTGCGTCACGCGGATGATCGCACCCGGCCGGATCTTGGCCTTGGGCTGCGCATTGGCCGCCAGCGACGGCGCGATGAAGCGCAGCGCCTGGCCTTCGATGGTGGCGACTTCGCCGGACAGCAGCGTGGCGGTGACCTGCTTGGCCGTCACGCTGGTGACCACGGCCGAGCGCAGGTCGTCGCTGCCCGGGTGCTCCAGCAGCGCGTCGTCGATGGCCTGCTCGCGCTCGTCCGCGCCAGCGGGCAGGTCGATAAAGGCCTCGGGGCCTCGATAGCCGTGGCGGCGCTCGTAATTCATGATGCCCGAGCGCACCGCCTCATAGGCGGCGTCCTGGTCGGGCTTGTTCAGCGTGGTGTAGACCGTCAGGCCGCGGGTGTAGGTTTCCTCGCGGTACTGCGCGTACATCAACTGGCGCACGATCTCGGCCACGTACTCGGCGTGGGTGGAGAACTCATTGCCCTCGCCGCGCACCTTCAGTTCTTCGTGGATGGCCTGTTCGTATTGCTCGGGCGTGAGGTAGCGCAGGTCGCGCATGCGCTGCAGGATGTACTCCTGGCGCACCTTGGCGCGCTTGGGGTTGACCACCGGGTTATAAGCGGACGGTGCCTTGGGCAGGCCGGCCAGCATGGCGGCCTCGGCCGGCGTCACGTCCTTGATCGACTTGCCGAAATACACCCGGGCCGCGCTGGCAAAGCCATAGGCGCGCTGCCCCAGGTAGATCTGGTTCATGTACAGCTCGAGGATCTGGTCCTTGGACAAGTTGGCCTCGATCTTGTAGGCCAGCAGCATTTCATACAGCTTGCGGGTGTAGGTCTTCTCGCTGGAGAGGAAGAAGTTGCGCGCCACCTGCATGGTGATGGTGGAGGCGCCCTGCGACAGGCCGCCGCGCAGGTTGGCCAGCCCGGCGCGCAGCACGCCGACGAAGTCGACGCCGCCGTGTTCGTAGAAGCGATCGTCCTCGATGGCCAGCACGGCCTTCTTCATCACGTCCGGTATTTCCGCAATCGGCACGAAATTGCGCCGTTCCTCGCCGAACTCACCAATGAGCACGTTGTCGGCCGTGTAGATCCGCAATGGGATCTTCGGGCGGTAATCCGTGATGGTGTCGAGCGATGGCAGGTTGGGCGCGGCCACCAGCAGCGCGTATCCCACCAGCAGTGCCACCGCCACGATCCCGGCCACCAGCAGGCCCAGGGCCCAAAAGGTCAGCCGCATCCAGATCGGACGTCGGGCAGGTAGGGACGGCTTCTGTTGTGCTGTGGCCATAAGGGAAATACCTAGTTAGAGGTGCCGGATTATATCTCCCGCGATACTTCGCTCCCGGCGCGTTGTGGCGCGCAAGCCGCTATCGCGCTGTTACAAGATGTAATGGGATTGAGATCTGCATGAAACGAAAAGATGGGCGAAGTGGGCAGGGCGCCGGGCACCGTGGGATTTTGGCAACGCTTTGTGAGGGGTGTTGATGAAAAGCAATCGTGGTCAAACCGGCACATTGCCAGCGCCCCGTTTTTTAGTGAGAATCCATCAACTAAAAGAGCAAAACGTTTCATCCAAGAAACAATACAGACTCGCCAA
Source organism: Cupriavidus sp. MPR-AND1C (assembly GCF_058809705.1). Taxonomy (NCBI): domain Bacteria; kingdom Pseudomonadati; phylum Pseudomonadota; class Betaproteobacteria; order Burkholderiales; family Burkholderiaceae; genus Cupriavidus; species Cupriavidus sp. MPR-AND1C. Next base: position 13,701 of record NZ_JBXASU010000033.1, read on the forward strand.
ATTAGAGCAACCAAGCCAAGGCGAGTTCAACGGTCAGGGGGTCACCTTGCGGCGAGGCATCTTGTCGGGGTTGTTGCGCCGTACGACGGTCGGCGTTGACATCGGGTCGTCCAGCGTTAAGGTAGTCGAGCTGTCCGTGGGCAGTGGCAAAAGCGACTATCGGCTGGAGAAATGTGCCAGCGAACTGCTGGACCGTAGTGCCGTTGCCGATGGCAACGTGGTCAATATCGAAGCCGTTGGCATCGCTCTGAAGCGCGCCCTCGGCAAAGCCGGCATCCGCACCAAGGAGGTGGTGCTCGGCGTGCCTTCGATGCTGACCGAATCGCAGACCGTCAGCCTGCCGGACAACCTGTCCGAGGACGAGCTTTACGTCCAGGTGGAATCCGAGGCGCATCGCCTTTATCCGCCATCGCAGGCCGTCAATTTCGATTTCGCCGTGATCGGCCCCAGCGAAACCGAGGGCGGCATCGGCGTGCGCGTTACCGCGGCAAACAGCGACCGTGTGCAGGAGCGCGTGACCGCTGCCGAAATGGCCGGGCTCAAGCCGCACGTGATGGACGTCGAGGAATACGCGGTGCAGCGTTCCGTGGTGCAGATGCTGGGCGTGTCCGCCGACATCAGCGCCACCGACGCCAAGGAGCTGCCTGTGGTGGCCGTGATCCACCTTGGCGGCAGCCGCTCCAAGGCGATCTTCTACCAAGGCTGGAAAGAGCTCTACGAGCAGCCGCTCAACAGCTACGGCGACCAGCTCACCCAGAGCGCGGCGCGCATGTTTACGCTGGATGCGCTCAAGGCCGAGATCAAGAAGCGCAAGAATACGCTGCCCGAAGCCTGGCGCACCCAGTTGCTCAAGCCCTCCCTGGAGGCGCTGGCGGTGGAGGTGCAAGGCGCCGTGCGCAACTTCCTGTCAGCTTCAAGCATCGGCCGGGTCGACGAGATCCTGCTCTCCGGTGGCCATGCGTCGCTGATCGGCGTGCAAGCCGCGATCGAGCAGCAAACCGAGATCACCGCCACGCTGGCCAATCCCTTTGCCAACATGATGACAGCCGTCAAGGTCAACGAGCGCTATCTGCAGCGCGACCTGCCGGCCTACATCGTGAGCGCCGGGCTTGCGCTGCGCGGCCTGCAGTAAGCCAGCGAGGGAAGCCGCATGCCAACCAATTCGATCCCGACAGTTAATCTGCTGCCTTACCACGAAGCCCGCAGGGCCTCGCGGCGCAAGAAGGTCTATGCCCTGCTGGGCGGCGCGGCCGGCGCCGGCGCGCTGGTGGTGCTGCTGGGCGGCATGTACATCGATCACCGCGTCGATGCCGTGTCCAGCCTGAACCAGGTGCTTCTCGCAGAGAACAACCGCATGGACGGGCAGATCCGCGAGGTCAATTCGCTGCGCAAGGATATTGAAGGGCTGCTGCAGCGGCAGAAGGCCATCGAGGGCCTGCAGAACGAGCGCAATCGTCCCGTGCAGCTGCTGGAGGAACTGGTGCGCCAGGTGCCCGAAGGCGTGTACCTGACCACTCTCAAGCAGACCGGCGACGCCTTTACCGTGACCGGCATCGCGCAGTCGAACGAGCGCGTGTCGGAGTTGCTGCGCAACCTTAGCCAGGTGCAGTGGCTGGACAAGGCCGAGCTGGGCGAATCCAAGGCTGTGATGATGACCAACAACCTGCGCGAGCAACGGCGCCTGTTCGATTTCTCCATGCGCTTCGCCTACCGTGCGCCGCAAGCGCCGGAAGACGGCAAGAAGGGCAAGGCCGGCCTCGCCGGCGCGAGTGCGCCAGCAGGCGGAAAGGGCTGACCATGGCACTCAATAGCGAAATCTCGCTCGCCACGCTGAACGATCTCACCGCGCAGTTCCGCGGCCTGAACCTCAATGAGCCGGAAACCTGGCCGACCGCCCCGCGCGTGCTGTTCGCGGTGCTGGCTGCGGTGCTGGTGCTGCTGCTGGGCTGGCAGTTCTACTGGAGCGGCAAGCTCGAGGATCTCGATCGCCGGCATGCCGAGCAGGACACCCTGAAGCAGTCCTACCTGAGCAAGGTGGCGCAGGTGGCCAACCTGGATGCGCTTCGCAAGCAAAAGGCGGAAGTGGAGCAGCGCGTGGCGCTGGTCGAGCGCCAGTTGCCCAATAAGACCGAGATGGACGCGCTGCTGGCCGACGTCAATCACGCTGGCGTGGCGCGCGGCCTGCAGTTCGAGTTGTTCAAGCCGCAAGCCGCCGTGATCAAGCCGTACTTTGCCGAGATCCCGGTCAACCTGAAGGTCACCGGCCGCTACCACGACGTGGCCCAGTTCAATGCCGATGTTGCTGCGCTCTCGCGCATCGTCTCGATGCAGGGGCTGCAGTTCACCACCGGCAAGGATGGCGGGCTGACGATGGAAGCCACGGCCATGGCCTACCGCGCGCTGGACCCTGACGAACAGGCGGCGCAGCGCAAGGCGGAAGCCGCGGCGGCCAAGACGGCTGCGGGAGCAAAGAAATGATGCCAGCGATCCAGGCTTCGCGCCTGCGTGCCTGCGCTTGCGCGCTGATCGGCGCTGCGCTGTTGGCAGCCTGCGGGGGCAGCGAGGAAGACGGCCTGCGCCAATGGATGGCGCAAGCCCAGGCCGCCAAGGCGCCGCCGCCGGCGCCGCTGCCCGAGCCCAAGCCTTACGTGCCGCGCGATTACGCGGGCCGCAGCGCGCCCGAGCCCTTTGCCCAGAACAAGATCGGCGACCTGAACCGGGTCCTGTCCGAGTCGCCGGAATCCGGCCGGCGGCGCGAGCCGCTGGAGGATTTCCCGCTGGAGAACTTCAAGATGCTGGGCGCCATGAAGAAGAGCGGCGAGACCTACGGCGTCGTGCAGGTAGATAACAAGATCCACCACGTCAAGGTGGGGCAGTATCTCGGCCAGAATTACGGCCGGGTGGTCCGCATCAACGATCAGGAGATCGTGTTGCGCGAATTGGTCCGGGAAGGGGTAGCCGAGTGGAAAGAGAAAATGACCAGCCTGAAGCTGGAGGGGTCGGCATGATCATGGGTCGCTGGTACCGGGCGCTTGCGGGCGCCGCAATGATGACGCTGGTATTGGCCGCGCCGGCTGCACTGGCGCAGCCGACGCCGGGCAATGCCATCAAGCGCGTCGACGCCTCCACGGTGGGCGAGCAGACCGTGTTCACGGTCGAGATGCAGGGGCCGCCGGCGCAAAAACCGGCCGACTTCACCACGCAGAATCCGCCCAAGCTCGCCATCGACTTTCTCGATACCGGCTTCGCGGCCGGGCGGGCGCAATATGACTTCGGCGGCAAGTTGCTCAAGAGCGCCAACGTGGTCCAGATAGGCGATCGCACCCGTGTGATCCTTGACCTGACCCGCGTGGCCAGCTACCGCACCGAGGTGCGCGGCAACCTGTTCGTGGTGCTGCTCGATAATGTCGCCCCGACTGCCCGCGCGGCGGTGCCGACGTTCGCCCCCAGCTCGGCGCAGGCGCCAGCAGTGCCGGCGATGCGGCCGACCGTGCGCAATATCGATTTCCGCCGTGGCCAGGATGGCGCTGGCCGCATCGTGGTGGATCTTTCCTCGCGCGACTCCGGCATCAATATCGCGCAGCAGGGCCAGAACGTGGTGGTCGATTTCCTCAACACATCGCTGCCCGACGGCATGCGCAGGCGCTTTGACGTGACCGATTTCGGCACTCCGGTGCAGGGCATGCGCGCGAGCGACAACAACGGCAGCACCCGCCTCACCATCGAGCCGCGCGGCAACTGGGAGTACAGCTCCTATCAGACCGATACGCAGTTCGTGGTGGAGGTGCGCCCGGTCAAGGAAGATCCGGCCAAGCTGATCAGCGGGGCAGGCTTTCGCGGCGAGCGGCTCTCGCTGAACTTCCAGAACATCGATATCCGCTCGCTACTGCAGGTGTTTGCCGATTTCACCAATCTCAACATCATCACCAGCGAAAGTGTGCAGGGCAACCTGACCCTGCGCCTGAAGGATGTGCCCTGGGACCAGGCGCTGCAGATCGTGCTCGATGCCAAGGGACTGGCCTCGCGCCGCAACGGCAATGTGCTGTGGGTGGCACCAAAGGCCGAGCTGGCCACCAAGGAAAAGCTCGAGCTCGAGTCGCAGCAGCAGATCAATGACCTCGAGCCGATCCGCAGCCAGGTGTTCCAGCTCAACTACCAGCGTGCCGAAGACGTGCGGCGCATGCTGCTCGGGCTGGCCGCGGCGGGTGCAGGCGGCGTCGGCGGCGCGGGCGCGTTGGGCAGCGTGGGCGCAGTCGGGGCGGTCGGCATAGGCGGTGTGGCTGCCAGTAACACCCGCATGCTGTCCAAGCGCGGCTCGCTGACGGCCGATCCCCGTACCAACCAGCTGTTCGTGTCCGATATCGCGACCAAGCTCGAAGAGGTGCAGAGTTTCCTCGGCAAGATCGACATCCCGGTGCGCCAGGTCATCATCGAGGCGCGCATCGTCGAGGCCAACGATACCTTTAGCCGCAACTTGGGCGTCAGGCTGGGTTTTGCCTCCAAGACGGCAGGTGCCGGCTACGGCAACACCTACACCAATGTGGTCAGCCCGGTGACGCAGAACGCAACCTGGGACAACGGCCCGGCGCTGAGCCTGCCGGCGGCGGCGATCAACGGCGTCAACCCGGGCTCGGTCGCGGTCAGCCTGTTCAGCAACACGGCCGGCCGTTTCCTGGCGCTCGAGCTGTCCGCGCTGGAAGCGGACGGGCGGGGCAAGATCATCTCCAGCCCGCGCGTGGTCACCGCCAACAATATCAAGGCGCTGATCGAGCAAGGCACGGAGTTGCCCTACCAGGCCGCCACCTCCAGTGGCGCCACCTCGGTGCAGTTCCGCAAGGCCAACCTGAAGCTGGAAGTCACGCCGCAGATCACGCCGGAAGGCAATGTGCTGCTGGATGTCGACGTCAACAAGGACAGCGTGGGCATTCAGACCACCTCGGGCTTCGCCATCGACACCAAGCACGTGCAGACGCAGGTGCTGGTGGAGAACGGTGGCACGGTGGTGATTGGCGGCATCTATAGCCAGACCGAGTCCACCAATGTGAACAAGGTGCCACTGCTGGGGGACATCCCGATCCTCGGCAACCTGTTCAAGGACAACGCCAAGGTCAACAACCGGACCGAGCTGCTGGTGTTCCTGACACCGCGCGTGCTCAACGACAGTGTGTCGCTGAAATAGCGCCCGCGCCCGCCGGATGCAGTAGACTGACAGGCCGCATCGTTCCGATGCGGCTTTTTTTATTGTCCAGGCGTGCTAGAGAGGTTGGGCGAAGGTGCATGTGGCCGGCGCGCAAGGCGTGTCGCGAGGTGGGTTGCCTTGTGCCGATTGCGCCTCGCCACTTGCCCGGATCGTCCCAACATAAGAAGATGATGCAGTTTTCCACCGCGAGGGCCGGCCAGAGACCCGGCTTCCGCCCGACACGCCAGTGACAGTCACCCGCCCGAACCTTTTCTTTGTTGGCCTGATGGGTGCCGGCAAGACCACCGTCGGCCGTACCGTGGCCCGGCGCCTGAATTACCCGTTCTTCGATTCGGATCACGAACTCGAGGCGCGTTGCGGCGTGCGTATCCCGATCATCTTCGAGCATGAGGGTGAAGCGGGCTTTCGCGACCGCGAGGCGCAGGCGATCGACGAGCTGACCCAGCGCCGCGGCATCGTGCTGGCCACCGGCGGCGGCGCGGTGCTGCGCCCGGAGAATCGCGCCCACCTGAAGGCGCGCGGCACCGTGGTCTACCTGCGCGCCAGCCCGCACGACCTGTGGCTGCGCACCCGCCACGACCGCAATCGCCCGCTGCTGCAGACCGAAGACCCCAAGGGACGGCTGGAGACGCTCTATGGTGAGCGCGACCCGCTTTACCGCGAGGTGGCGGATTTCATCATCGAGACCGGCAAGCCTTCGGTAGCGCAGCTTGCTAATATGGTGTTGATGCAACTTGAAATGGCCGGTTTCACCGTTGCCGCCGAAGAACCCGAAGGGGCAGACGGCGAGTGCGCGGACAACCTCCCGGCGCAGGACCAGAATCACAATGATCACCCTTGAAGTCAGCCTCGGGGAGCGCAGCTACCCCATCCATATCGGCACCGGCCTGCTTGACCAGGCTGAGTTGTTCCGCCCCCATGTGCGTGGCCAGCATGCCGTCATCGTCACCAATGAGACCGTAGGGCCGCTGTACGCCGCCCGCGTCCAGGCCAGCCTGGCGGCGCTTGGCAAGACCGTGCGCACCGTGACCCTGCCCGACGGCGAAGCCTTCAAGCAGTGGGAAACGCTCAACCTGATCTTCGACGCGCTGCTTAGCGCGGGCGCCGACCGCAAGACCACGCTGATCGCGCTGGGCGGCGGCGTGGTGGGCGACATGACCGGGTTCGCCGCTGCCTGCTACATGCGCGGCGTGCCGTTCGTGCAAGTGCCCACGACCTTGCTCTCGCAGGTGGATTCGTCGGTTGGCGGCAAGACCGGCATCAATCACCCGCTCGGCAAGAACATGATCGGCGCCTTCCACCAGCCCAATGCGGTGATTGCCGACATCGACACCCTGCGCACGCTGCCGGAGCGCGAGCTCGCGGCGGGCCTGGCCGAGGTGATCAAGCACGGCGCCATGGCCGATGCCGGCTATTTCGGCTGGATCGAGGGCAATATCCGCGCGCTCAACGCCTGCGACCCGGACATCATGGCGCTGGCGGTCAAGCGCTCCTGCGAGATCAAGGCTGCCGTGGTGGCCCAGGACGAGCGCGAGGGCGGCCTGCGCGCCATGCTTAATTTTGGCCACACCTTCGGCCACGCGATCGAGGCTGGCATGGGCTATGGCGAGTGGCTGCACGGCGAGGCCGTGGGTTGCGGCATGGTGATGGCGGCGGACCTGTCGCACCGGCTCGGCTTCATCGACACCGAAACGCGCGCGCGCGTGGTGCACCTCATCCGCGCCGCCATGCTGCCTGTGGTCGCGCCGGAACTCGGCACCGACCGCTACATCGAACTGATGAAAGTGGACAAGAAGGCAGAAGCCGGCAGCATCAAGTTCATTCTGCTCAGGAAGCTGGGCGAAGCCTTCATCACCACCGTGCCAGACCCTGACCTGCGCGCTACCTTGCAGCACGCGGTGCTCAGGCCGCCTACCGAGGCGCCGGTCGCCTGACGCGATTGGTTGTGCCTTGCAACGCCGTCCGGGCGGCGCACTGCCACCCGGCGCACGCCCGACCGGATTGCCGCATGACCGACCTCGAAAGCCATCTCGCTCCCTATGCCGCCCGCTCCGCGCAGACGCTTGGGCGGGCGCACGCCGAACCGGTCTCGTCCTCGCGCACAGAATTCCAGCGCGACCGCGACCGCGTCATCCACAGCACGGCCTTCCGGCGGCTCGAGTACAAGACCCAGGTCTTCGTCAATCATGAAGGTGACCTGTTCCGCACCCGGCTCACCCACAGCCTGGAAGTGGCGCAGATCGCCCGCTCCATTGCCCGCAACCTGCGCTTGAACGAGGATCTGGTCGAAGCCATCTCGCTGGCGCACGATCTTGGGCACACGCCCTTCGGCCATGCTGGCCAGGACGCGCTGAACAACTGCATGAAGAATCACGGCGGCTTCGAGCACAACCTGCAGAGCCTCCTGGTGGTGGATGAGCTGGAGGAGCGCTATGGCGGCTTCAATGGGCTCAACCTGACGTTCGAGACGCGTGAGGGCGTGCTCAAGCATTGCTCGCGCGTCAATGCCTCTGCGCTTGGGGAGCTGGGCCGGCGCTTTCTGGAGGGCACGCAGCCCTCGCTGGAGGCCCAGCTGGCCAACCTGGCTGACGAGATCGCCTACAACAACCACGACATCGACGACGGCCTGCGCTCGGGGCTGCTCACGCTCGAGCAGATGGACGAAGTGCCGATGTGGGGGCGCCATCGCGCCGAGGCGATGGCGGCGTTTCCCGGCATCAACGGGCGGCGCGTGATCAACGAAACCGTACGCCGCATGATCAACACGCTGATTGTCGACCTGATCGAAACCACCAGCCAGAACATTGCCGCCGCCAACCCGCGCAATATCGAGGCCGTGCGGGCTGCAGGCCCGCTGGTGGCCTTCAGCGCGCCGGTGCGCGAGGAAGCGGCGGCACTCAAGCGTTTCCTGTTCCGCCATCTCTATCGCCATTACCTGGTGATGCGTATGTCCTCCAAGGCCCAGCGCATCATCACCGACCTGTTCGATGTGTTCATGGCGGATCCGCGCCTGCTGCCGCCGCAGTACCAGGCGGGACAAGGCCGTGACCCGTCCCGGCTGATCTCGCACTACATCGCCGGCATGACCGACCGCTATGCGATCCGGGAGCACCGCCGCATTTTTGCTGTCGACGAAGGCAGTTAGGCCGGCGCGGCCAGTGGGAAAATTGGGGACGGATCAGGCTGCGGCTACGCTATCATCGGGCATCGCTTCCGTTTGATGCCATCCGACCGGCAAGCACCTATCGCCGATTCCTTTCGCCCATCATGGCCCGACTTCCTCGTTTCTCCCCGGCTTCGCTGCCGGCACTGGTGTTGCAACGCGGCAACAATCGTCAGCCCGTCTTCCTTGGCACCGACGACTACCTCCACTACCTGGACTGCCTGCGCATGGCCGCGCGGGAGCACGACCTGGCGATCCACGCTTACGCCTTGCGGCCGAATCATGTCCACCTCGTGGCAACCCCACGGCATGCCGATTCGCTCAGCCTCACCATGCAAGCGGTAGGGCGGCGCTACGCGCGCTATTTCAACCGGGTCGCGGACCGTACCGGCACGCTGTGGGATGGCCGCTTTCGCTCGGCGGTGTTCGATCCGATCGCCTGGATGCTGCCGGCCATGCAATACGTGGAGGGCAACGCCGTGCGTGCCGGCGAGGTGATGTCGGCCGACGGGGATCGCTGGAGCAGCTATCGCCACCATGCCGGCATCGAGGCCAGCCCCTTTGTGAGCGATCACTCTGCGTACTGGGCTCTGGGCAATACGCCGTTCGAGCGCCAATCCAATTACCGTGCCGTCACCGCCGAAGGGCTGTCGTCGATGACGCTGGCCACACTTCGCAGCCACGCGCATAGCGGCTGGCCGCTGGGTGACGCGGCCTTCCTTGCGCAACTCGAGCGCCAGGGCGGGCGGCGCGTCCAGCCGTTGCCCAAGGGCCGCCCGGCGGGCCGATCCGCAATGGACAGGGAGTCCGAGCCGGACATGGTCTAGCCTTGGGCCGGACGTGTGAAGTACGGCGCGCTCGGCAGCTACGAGATCAGCAATGCACGCTTCGCGCTGCACCATTTTTATCTGTCCCCAAATAAAGACCATCCCCGATGTGGTGCGAGGCTTAATATTATCTGACCCCATTTAAAAATTTTGCGGGACGCGTACGATTCTTTTATAGTTGCTCCACCCACATTCATTGTGCGGCGCGTCACGCCTGTGTACGCCGCTGCGGCCCCGCTGTCTCTCTGGTTCCCCGTCCCCGGTTTCCAACCGGCCCCGGTGGAAGAGTGCGGTCCCCGTTCCGGTCTGCCTTGCTGGCTCGCAGCCCTCACCGGAATCAAGCCCGTGGACCAATCGCAATCCCAATCAAAGCAAACGATGGCCCAAGCGCAGGCCGCAGAGTCTGCCGCCGCTGCGCATGCGCCTGCCTCGCGTCCGCAAGCCCAGGGCATGTACGACCCCGCCAATGAAAAAGACGCCTGCGGCGTCGGCATGGTTGCCCATATCAAGGGCAAGAAGAGCCATGAGATCGTCCAGCAAGGCTTGAAGATCCTGGAAAACCTGGACCACCGTGGCGCGGTCGGCGCCGATGCGCTGATGGGCGACGGTGCCGGTATCCTGATCCAGATCCCGGACCAGTTCTACCGAGAAGACATGGCCAAGCAGGGTGTGACCCTGCCGCCGTCCGGCGAGTACGGCGTGGGCATGATCTTCCTGCCGAAGGAGCACGCCTCCCGCCTGGCCTGCGAGCAAGAGCTCGAGCGCACCGTGCGCCTGGAAGGCCAGGTCGTGCTGGGCTGGCGCGATGTGCCGGTCGACGCCGCCATGCCGATGTCGCCGACGGTGCGCACCACCGAGCCGGTGATCCGCCAGATCTTCATCGGTCGCGGCCGCGACATCATGACCACGGACGCGCTGGAACGTAAGCTCTACGTGATCCGCAAGACCGCCAGCCATGCCATCCAGGCGCTCAAGCTCAAGCACGGCAAGGAGTACTTCGTGCCGTCGATGTCGGCGCGCACGGTCGTGTACAAGGGCCTGCTGCTGGCAACGCAAGTCGGCGAGTACTACCTGGACCTGCAGGACCCGCGCGCCGTCTCGGCCCTGGCCCTGGTGCACCAGCGCTTCTCCACCAACACCTTCCCGGCCTGGGAACTGGCCCACCCGTACCGCATGGTCGCCCACAACGGCGAAATCAACACGGTCAAGGGCAATGTGAACTGGGTCAACGCGCGGACCGGCGCGATCTCGTCGCCGGTGCTGGGCGACGACCTGCCCAAGCTGTGGCCGCTGATCTATCCCGGCCAGTCGGACACGGCATCGTTCGACAACTGCCTTGAACTGCTGACGATGGCCGGCTACCCGCTCGTCCACGCCATGATGATGATGATCCCGGAAGCCTGGGAGCAGCACACCATGATGGACGACAACCGCCGCGCCTTCTACGAGTACCATGCCGCCATGATGGAGCCCTGGGACGGCCCCGCCGCGATCTGCTTCACCGATGGCCGCCAGATCGGTGCCACGCTGGACCGTAACGGCCTGCGCCCGGCACGCTTCTACGTGACCGAGGACGACATCGTGGTGCTGGCTTCGGAAGCCGGCGTGCTGCCGTTCCCCGAGTCGCGCATCGTGCAGAAATGGCGCCTCCAGCCGGGCAAGATGTTCCTGATCGACATGGAGCAAGGCCGCATCATCGACGACAAGGAACTCAAGGACAACCTGGCCAACGCCAAGCCCTACAAGAGCTGGATCGACGCCGTGCGCATCAAGCTCGACGAGCTGGATGCCAAGCCCGAGGACGTGGCTGCCGAGAAGAAGCCGGACGCACGCCTGCTGGATCGCCAGCAAGCCTTCGGCTACACGCAGGAAGACGTCAAGTTCCTGATGGCGCCGATGGCGCTGGCAGGCGAGGAAGCCACCGGCTCGATGGGCAATGACAGCCCGCTGGCCGTGCTGTCGTCCAAGAACAAGACGCTGTACCACTACTTCAAGCAGCTGTTCGCCCAGGTCACCAACCCGCCGATCGACCCGATCCGCGAGAACATGGTGATGTCGCTGGTGTCCTTCATCGGACCCAAGCCCAACCTGCTCGAGTTGAACAACATCAACCCGCCGATGCGTCTCGAAGTGTCCCAGCCCGTGCTGGACTTCAAGGACATCGCCAAGATCCGCAACATCGAGCACTACACCGGCGGCAAGTTCCGTTCGTATGAACTGAACATCTGCTACCCGCAGGCATGGGGCAAGGAAGGCATCGAAGCCCGCCTAGCCTCGCTGTGCGCGGAAGCCGTGGATGCCGTGCGCTCGGGCTACAACATCCTGATCGTGTCGGACCGCCGCGTCGATGCGCAGCACGTGGCCATCCCCGCGCTGCTGGCAACGTCCGCCATCCACCACCACCTGGTGGACAAGGGCCTGCGTACCTCGGCCGGCCTGGTGGTGGAAACCGGCACGGCGCGCGAGGTGCATCACTTCGCGCTGCTGGCCGGCTACGGCGCCGAAGCCGTGCACCCGTACCTGGCGATGGAAACGCTGGCCGACATGGCACAAGGCCTGTCCGGCGACCTGTCGCCCGAGAAGGCGGTCAAGAACTTCGTCAAGGCGATCGGCAAGGGCCTGCAGAAGGTGATGTCCAAGATGGGCATCTCCACCTACATGTCGTACACCGGTGCGCAGATCTTCGAAGCCATCGGCCTGTCGCGCGAGCTGGTGCAGAAGTACTTCCACGGCACCGCGACGAATGTCGAAGGCATCGGCATCTTCGAGGTGGCCGAGGAAGCGCTGCGCCTGCACCAGGACGCCTTCGGCGACAACCCGGTGCTGGACACCATGCTGGAGACCGGCGGCGAGTACGCCTACCGCGTTCGCGGCGAAGCGCATATGTGGACCCCGGACTCGGTGGCCAAGCTGCAGCATGCTGTGCGCGCCGACGACGGCAAGGGCGCGTACCAGACGTACAAGGAATACGCCAACATCATCAACGACCAGAGCCGCCGCCACATGACGCTGCGCGGCCTGTTCGAGTTCAAGGTCGATCCGACCCGCGCCATTGCGCTGGAAGAAGTGGAACCGGCCAAGGAGATCGTCAAGCGCTTTGCCACCGGCGCCATGTCGCTGGGCTCGATTTCCACCGAAGCCCACGCCACGCTGGCCGTCGCGATGAACCGCATCGGCGGCAAGTCCAACACCGGTGAAGGCGGCGAGGACGCGAACCGCTACCGCAACGAGCTGCGCGGCATCCCCATCAAGCAAGGCGACACGCTGCAGGGCCTGCTGGGCACCGAAGCCGTGGTGCGCGACCAGGAACTGCAGGCTGGCGACTCGCTGCGCTCGAAGATCAAGCAGGTGGCCTCGGGCCGTTTCGGCGTGACCGCCGAATACCTGGCGTCCGCCGACCAGATCCAGATCAAGATGGCACAGGGCGCCAAGCCCGGCGAAGGTGGCCAGCTGCCCGGCCACAAGGTCTCGGACTACATCGGCAAGCTGCGTTACTCGGTGCCGGGCGTGGGCCTGATTTCGCCGCCCCCGCACCATGACATCTACTCGATCGAAGATCTGGCGCAACTGATCCACGACCTGAAGAACGTCAACCCGGCCTCCGATATCTCGGTCAAGCTCGTGTCCGAAGTGGGCGTGGGCACCGTGGCAGCGGGCGTGGCCAAGGCCAAGGCCGATCACGTGGTGATCGCCGGCCATGACGGCGGCACCGGCGCTTCGCCGCTGTCGTCGATCAAGCACGCCGGCACGCCGTGGGAGCTGGGCCTGGCCGAGACGCAGCAGACGCTGATGCTCAACGGCCTGCGCAACCGTATCCGCGTGCAGGCCGACGGCCAGATGAAGACCGGCCGCGACGTCGTCATCGGCGCGCTGCTGGGAGCCGACGAGTTCGGCTTCGCTACCGCGCCGCTGGTGGCCGAAGGCTGCATCATGATGCGCAAGTGCCACCTGAACACCTGCCCGGTGGGCGTGGCTACGCAGGATCCGGCGCTGCGCGCGAAATTCCAGGGCAAGCCCGAGCACGTGGTGAACTTCTTCTTCTTCATCGCCGAAGAAGCCCGCGAGATCATGGCGCAACTGGGCATCCGCACGTTCGACGAGCTGATCGGCCGCGCCGACCTGCTCGACACCAAGCCCGGCATCGAGCACTGGAAGGCGCGCGGCCTTGATTTCACCCGCGTGTTCTACCAGGCACCGTTCCCCGCCGAGCTGCCGCGCTTCCATACCGACGTGCAGGACCACGGCCTGTCGCTGGAAGCCGGCAAGGCACTGGACCACGTGCTGATCGCCAAGGCTCGCCTGGCCATCGACAAGGGTGAGCGCGTGTCGTTCATCCAGCCGGTTAAGAACGTCAACCGTACCGTCGGCGCGATGCTCTCGGGCGTGGTGGCCAAGCAGTACGGCCATGAAGGCCTGCCTGACGACACCATCCACATCCAGTTGCAGGGCACCGCCGGGCAGTCCTTCGGCGCATTCCTGGCGCACGGCGTCACGCTGGACCTGGTGGGCGACGGCAACGACTACGTGGGCAAGGGCTTGTCCGGCGGCCGCGTGATCGTGCGCGCCCCGCATGAGTTCCGCGGCGACCCGACACGCAACATCATCGTGGGCAACACCGTGCTGTATGGCGCGATCGCTGGCGAGGCGTTCTTCAACGGCGTGGCGGGCGAGCGCTTCGCGGTGCGCAACTCCGGCGCGGCCGCGGTGGTGGAAGGCACGGGCGACCATGGCTGCGAGTACATGACCGGCGGCACCGTGGTGGTGCTGGGCGGCACTGGGCGCAACTTCGCGGCCGGCATGTCGGGCGGCATGGCCTATGTCTATGACGAGGACGGCCTGTTCGACAAGCGCTGCAACACCTCGATGGTGGCACTGGAAACGGTGCTGGCCGCGGCAGACCAGGAGAAGGGCCAGTCGCCCGCTTCCTGGCACAAGATGGGCGGCCAGCGCGAGCTTGACGAAGTCATCCTCAAGGGCTTGATCGAGCAGCATTTCCGCTTCACGGGCTCAGAGCGCGCCAAGGCATTGCTGGCCGACTGGACCACGGCACGCCGCAAGTTCGTCAAGGTCTTCCCGACCGAGTACAAGCGCGCACTGGGCGAGATGTATGCCAAGGAACAGGAAGCGAAAGACAGCGACCGGGAAGCCATCGCCGCCTGAGCCCCGAGGGCAGGGCAGAGAGCCCGACCAAGCATGAGCGCTGTCGCGGATTCGCGCCGGCCTCACAAGATACTGACCTCACAGCGGGGCCGGCGCATGCGCCGGTGCCGCTCAGCATGACCAAGGACGCAACATGGGTAAGGCGACTGGCTTTCTCGAATTTCCGCGCCAGAACGAAGGTTACGAGCCCGTAACCAAGCGCGTGAAGCACTACAAGGAATTCGTATTCGCGCTGTCCGACAGCGAAGCGAAGATCCAGGGCGCGCGCTGCATGGACTGCGGCATCCCGTTCTGCAACAACGGCTGCCCGGTCAACAACATCATCCCCGACTTCAACGACCTGGTGTATCGCCAGGACTGGAAGTCGGCGATCGAGGTGCTGCACCAGACCAACAACTTCCCCGAGTTCACGGGCCGCATCTGCCCGGCACCGTGCGAAGCTGCCTGCACCCTCGGCATCAATGAAGCACCGGTCGGCATCAAGTCGATCGAGCACGCCATCATCGACAAGGCCTGGGAAGAAGGCTGGGTTGCCCCGCGGCCGCCCAAGCACAAGACCGGCAAGACCGTTGCCGTGGTTGGCTCCGGCCCCGCCGGCATGGCCGTCGCCCAGCAATTGGCGCGCGCCGGCCATGACGTGACCGTGTTCGAGAAGAACGACCGCATCGGTGGCCTGCTGCGCTATGGCATCCCCGACTTCAAGCTTGAGAAGTGGCTGATCGACCGCCGCATGGAACAGATGCAGGCCGAAGGCGTGACCTTCCGTGCCGGCGTGATGGTGACCGACGGCGAACTGCCGGCCGGCATCAAGAGCTATGCGCGTGAAACCATCTCGGCACAGGCCCTGCAAGACCAGTTCGACGCCGTGGTGCTGGCGGGTGGCTCGGAAGTGCCGCGCGACCTGCCGGTCCCGGGGCGCGAGCTCGACGGCATCCATTACGCGCTGGAATTCCTGATCCCGCAGAACAAGGAAGTGGCCGGCGACGAGCCCAACGCGCTGCGCGCCGATGGCAAGCACGTGATCGTGATCGGTGGCGGCGATACCGGCTCCGACTGCGTAGGTACGTCGAACCGCCATGGCGCGGAATCGATCATCCAGTTCGAGCTGCTGCCGCAGCCGCCGGAAGAAGAGAACAAGGCGCTGGTGTGGCCGTACTGGCCGATCAAGCTGCGCACCTCGTCCTCGCACGACGAAGGCTGCAACCGCGACTGGTCGGTCGCCACCAAGGAGTTCATTGGCGAGAACGGCAAGATCACCGCGCTCAAGGCCTGCCGCGTCGAATGGAAGGATGGCAAGATGCAGGAAGTGCCGGACAGCGAGTTCATCCTCAAGGCGGATCTCGTGCTGCTGGCCATGGGCTTCACCAACCCGGTGGGCTCGCTGCTCAGCGCTTTCGGCGTGGATACCGACGCGCGCAAGAACGCCCGCGCCAGCACCGAAGGCGATCGTGCGTATCACACCAACGTGCCCAAGGTGTTCGCCGCTGGCGACGTGCGCCGCGGCCAGTCGCTGGTGGTGTGGGCGATCCGCGAAGGCCGCCAGGCCGCGCGTTCGGTCGATGCCTTCCTGATGGGGCATTCCGAGCTGCCGCGCTGATTCGCGTAATGGCTTTGCTGATGCGGTGACGCGTGACTCGCGCCGCAAGACCCGCCCCGCGCAAGCCGGGCGGGTTTTTTTATAGCGGCGCGCTCAGCCTGGCTGCAGCGTACGGCCCATCAGCACGGCATCGTTGCCGTAAGCCGCCAGTTTGGCGGACGCGGCAGCGCTTGGAGGCGTCAAATTCTCGTACCCGAGTCTGCGCCACCATGCCGCAGCCGATTGCACGGCGACCAGCCGCGACGAGCGCAATCCGGCAGCGAGCGCGGTCGTGCGGGCCGCGGCGTAGAGCGTTGGCGCCAGGCCCCGGCCCTGGCCGGCGGGCGCTACCGCCATATCGTGCACGAACCAGGTCAGTATGCCGGCCGGCTCACCAGCGCGTTCCCAATGCCGCTCCAGCACCCCGTCGAGTGCTGGCAGGCTGTTCTGGGGCCACATGTGGGTAAACAGATAGGCTGCCAGCTCACCATTCCGGCCGGCGGCCACCCAGCAAGTGGCGGGCGACAGCGCCAGGCGGCTGCCGAGGGCTGCGGCGGACTCGAGCAGCATGCCGCGATAGCACTGGGCCTGGATTTCCAGCACGGCGGGCAGGTCGGTGGCCAGCATGGGCCGAGGAGTGTATTCACGCATGACGGGCGATTATAGTGGCGTCGAAGCACAGGCGCGCGGATGCCCGGAGATCCGCGCCCAGCCATGCTTACAGGGTTGTCCCGGCTATGGTTAACGTGGTCTGTGCGGTTTTGGGCATTCTTCGTAGAATGACCTGACAATTAGAACAAAGAAAACAAAGACTGCCTCGCTAATCCCTTTTCAGCCGATCAAGACGCCACGGCGATGCCAGTGGCCCGGAGGAATTGATGTCCGAAGTGCGCATTGTTTCGCGGCTTTGGCGAGGTAAGGCGACGTTGCTTCACCCCGCTGCCATGCCGGCTTGTCCGCAGCTGTTTTCGCATGTCTGGCTTCTGCTGTTCCTCGCTGCCCTGCTGCTTGCCGCGAGCCGGCCCGGTCTGGCCCGACCCGCCTCTGTGCCGGTTACCCAGGCGGCGGCGCCTGCGCGCCCGATATCGTTTCCCGTCCGTCCCATTCGCCTGATTGTGCCTTTCCCGGCCGGTGGCGTGCCGGATGCCGTGGCGCGCCTGCTGGCCGAGCGCCTGGCGGAACGCCTCGGCGTGCCGGTCGACGTCGACAACCGGCCCGGTGCGGGCGGCACCACGGCGGGAGACGTGGTGGCCAAGGCCAGTTCCGACGGGCATACCCTGCTGTTCCACCAGGCCACCATGCTGATCCAGCCTGGCCTGGAGCCGGTGCCTTATGACGTAGTGCGCGACTTCACGCCGGTGGCGCGGGTCGCGACCATGCCGCTGTTCCTGGTGATCGACGCGCGCCTGCCGATGCGCACGCCGCAGCAATGGCTCGCCGCGGTCAATGCCAGTCCGGGATCCTACAGCTACGGTTCCGGCCAGGCCGGCAGCCCCTCGCATCTCTATGCCCAATACGCCGTGCATGGTGTGCCGAACGGGGTGCCGCTGGTTACGGCCAAGGGCGAGGCGGCGGTGGTGCAGGAGATGCTGGCAGGGCGCGTCAGTGCTTGCTTCTGCGCGTTTGCTTCCGTGCAGGCCCAGGTCAAGAGCGGCAACTTGCGCCTGCTTGGCGTGACTGGTGTGGCGCGCTCGCAACTGGCGCCCACGGTGCCCACGCTGCAGGAGTCGGGGGTGGATGGCTACGGCGCGGCGGCCTGGTACGGCGTCATTGCCCCGGCCAAGACACCGCATGCCATCGTGGCGCGGATCGCCAGCGAGCTGGACGGCATCATGGGCGAGCGCGAGGTGCGGGATCGCCTGCTGGCTGCAGGCCTGACGCCGTTGCGCGATTCGCCGGAAGCCTTTGCGACGGCGATCCGGTCGGAGTCGATCCAGTGGCAGGTGATCTTGCGGCAAACTGGCGGGCCTACTGAACCTTGAGCTTTGCTTTTTCGGCAGAGATCACCGAAGCCTGCAAGGCAAATGTGATGAAACAATGATTTGCATAGAGTGGATGTGGATTGCGCCACACTGCCTCGGGCAGCGCTAGGTAGTAGCCCTTATAATGGCGGACTGCCTAACACGGTGCCAACGTGACCGATTCCGCCTCAAACCTCGTCGAGCTCCAATCTGTCGATTTCGCCTATACGGCGGGCGGCAAGCCAATCCTGTCGGGCCTTAGCATGCGCTTCCCGCGCGGCAAGGTGGTGGCTGTCATGGGCGGCTCTGGCTGCGGCAAGACCACCGTGATGCGCCTGATCGGCGGCCAGGTCAGGCCGCAGAGCGGCCAGGTGCTCTTCAACGGCGCTAATGTTCCCGCCCTCGCCCGTAGTGACCTGTACGCCGTGCGGCGGCAGATGGGCATGCTGTTCCAGTTTGGTGCGTTGTTCACCGATCTCTCCGTGTTCGACAACGTTGCTTTCCCGTTGCGCGAACATACCGATTTGCCCGAGTCGATGATCCGCGACCTGGTGCTGATGAAGCTCAACGCCGTCGGCCTGCGCGGCGCGCGCGAGCTGATGCCGTCAGAGATCTC
Source organism: Cupriavidus sp. MPR-AND1C (assembly GCF_058809705.1). Classification (NCBI taxonomy): domain Bacteria; kingdom Pseudomonadati; phylum Pseudomonadota; class Betaproteobacteria; order Burkholderiales; family Burkholderiaceae; genus Cupriavidus; species Cupriavidus sp. MPR-AND1C. The sequence continues at coordinate 32,204 of NZ_JBXASU010000033.1, forward strand.
CGGTGGCATGGCGCGCCGGGTGGCACTGGCCCGCGCGATCGCGCTGGATCCAGCCCTGCTGATGTACGACGAGCCCTTTGCCGGCCTCGACCCGATCTCGCTGGGCCTGACCGCACGCCTGATCCGCAGCCTGAACGATGCGCTGGGGGCCACCTCCATCATCGTGTCGCATGACGTCAACGAGACCTTTCTCATCGCCGACTACGTCTATTTCATTGCCAATGGCCGCATTGCCGCCGAAGGCGAGCCCGAAGCCCTGCGTGCCTCGACGGATCCCTTCGTGCACCAGTTCGTCCATGCCGAGCCTGACGGCCCGGTCCCGTTCCACTATCCGGGGCCGTCGCTGGCCGAGGACTTCGTGAGCGGAGCCGGACGATGATGGGATTTTTCACGAGCATCGGCTCCGCGGTGCGGCAGTCGGTCAGCGGACTGGGTCATGCCACGCGCATGTTTTTCACGGTACTGGCGATGTCTCCGGCGTTGCTGCGCCGCTTCCGGCTGGTGAGCGACCAGATTTTCTTTGTCGGCAACCTGTCGCTGGTGATCATTGCGGTTTCTGGCCTGTTTGTCGGCTTTGTGCTGGGTTTGCAGGGCTATTACACGCTGAATCGCTACGGCTCCGAGCAGGCGCTGGGGCTGCTGGTGGCGCTGTCGCTGGTGCGCGAGCTGGGCCCGGTGGTGACGGCGCTGCTGTTCGCCGGCCGTGCCGGCACGTCACTCACCGCCGAGATCGGCCTGATGAAGGCGGGTGAGCAACTCACCGCCATGGAAATGATGGCGGTCAATCCGCTGCAGCGCGTGATTGCGCCGCGCTTCTGGGCTGGTGTGGTTGCCATGCCGGTGCTGGCGGCGATTTTCAGCGCCGTTGGCATCCTGGGTGGCTATGTGGTCGGGGTGCAGATGATCGGCGTGGACGCGGGCGCGTTCTGGTCGCAGATGCAAAACGGCGTGGATGTTCGCAATGACGTGCTCAATGGCGTCATTAAGAGCTTCATTTTTGGCGTCGCGGTGACGTTTATAGCGTTGTACCAGGGCTATCAGGCCAAGCCGACGCCGGAAGGCGTGTCGCGCGCCACCACGCGCACTGTCGTGATTGCCTCGCTGGCGGTGCTGGCGCTGGATTTCCTGCTGACTGCGCTGATGTTCAGCTGACATGGCCGGTGCGGTCGCCGGAGCCGGAGTACTTGAAGAAGAGACGCAGATGAAAAGAAATACACTCGATTTCTGGGTTGGGCTGTTTGTTGTGGCGGGTTTCGTGGCGCTGCTGTTCCTGGCGCTCAAGGCCGGCAACATGAGCGCCCTGTCGTTCCAGGACACCTATTCGGTCCAGGCGCGCTTCGATAATATCGGCGGCCTGAAGCCGCGTGCCCCGGTGAAGAGCGCCGGCGTGGTGGTGGGCCGTGTGGCGGATATCCGCTTCGACGACAAGACCTACCAGGCGACCGTGACGCTCAACCTGGAAAAGCGCTACCAGTTTCCGAAGGACACCTCGGCCAAGATCCTGACCTCGGGCTTGCTCGGGGAGCAGTACCTGGGCCTTGAGGCGGGTGGCGACACCGCCATGCTGGCGGAAGGCTCGCGCATCACCATGACGCAGTCGGCCGTGGTGCTGGAGAACCTGATCGGGCAGTTCCTGTATAACAAGGCCGCCGATGCGGGGGCGGGTGGCAACAATGCAGGCGGCGCTGCTGCGGGAGCTGCCAGCGGCGCAGCGGGGGTGGTGAAATGACCGGCAGGCGTGCTGCCGCGCGCTGGCGCGTGGGACGAAACTGCTTGCTGGCGGCCTCGGTTGCATGGCTGGCGGCAGGTTGCGCCACTGGCCCGACCGCCAACCCGAAGGATCCTATCGAGCCCTTCAACCGGGAAGTCTTCAAGGTTAACGACGCCGTCGACAGGACCGTGCTGCGCCCGGTTGCCCAGGTGTACGCCGATTACGTTCCGTCGCCGATCCGCACCGCGATCGACAATGCCTTTTCCAACGTCAGCGATGTCTACTCGGCCGTCAACAACCTGCTGCAGGGCAAGCCCACCCGCGCCGCGGAAGACACCATGCGCGTGGCCATCAACAGCGTGCTGGGCATCGGCGGGCTGATCGACATCGCCACGCCGGCGGGCTTGCCGAAGTACAAGGAAGACTTCGGCCAGACCCTGGGCGTATGGGGCGTGCCGGCCGGCCCGTACCTGGTGCTGCCGCTGTTCGGGCCGAGCACGGTGCGCGATACCGCCGGCATGCTGGTTGACCGCCAGATCGATCCGTCGGCGTATATCGATCCCGTGTGGTTGCGCAACTCGCTGTTCGGGGTGCGTGTCGTCAACACCCGGGCTTCGCTGCTTGGTGCCACTGGCCTGATCGAGATGGCGGCGCTCGACAAGTACGCCTTCACGCGCGATGCGTACCTGCAGCGCCGTGAGTACCAGATCTATGACGGCAACCCGCCGGAGAGCGACGATACCGTGCCGGCCAGCCCGCCGCCGGATGCCACGCAGGAAAACCAGGCGCTGCCCACGCCACCAGTGCAGATGCCGGGCAATATCGGCAATTTCCGCCTGCGCTGAGTGGGATTTGCCGCGGCTCGTGTCGCCGCTGTGAGCGGTGCAACAAAGTATGAAAATGTGGCGCCGGAGGCTCCGGCGCCGCGAACTCCGAGGCCTCGCCCGAACTCCAACTCGGCGCATGACCATTGCCGGCCTTGGTGCCGGGACACGTAAGGATGCCGTACCTCGGTGTCCCTGCGTTATCGAATTGATAAGGACGAAATATGCTGAAGCGACTGTTGCTGCCTTTTCTTACCGTGGTTGCCTTTTCCGGCGCCGCCCACGCCCAATCGCAGGATGCCAGCACGCCCGACGGGCTGGTCAAGGCCGTGGTCAGCGACGTGATGACTTCGGTCAAGGCGGACAAGGACATGCAGGCCGGGAACATCGGCAAGATCTCGGCGCTGGTTGAGCAGAAGATCCTGCCCAACGCGAATTTCCAGAAAACCACGCAGATCGCCATGGGCCGCAACTGGTCCAAGGCCACGCCCGAGCAGCAAAAGCAGATCACCGACGAATTCAAGACCCTGCTGATCCGCACCTATTCGGGCGCCATCGCGCAGATCCGCGACCAGAGCGTGCAGTTCCGCCCGTATCGTGGCAGCCCGGACGATACCGACGCCACCATTCGCACCCAGGTCATCAACAAGGGCGAGCCGATCCAGCTCGACTACCGCCTTGAGAAGACCGCGCAGGGCTGGAAGGTCTATGACATCAACGTGCTGGGCGCCTGGCTGACCGAGGCCTACAAGGGCAGCTTCAACACCATCGTGGGCCAGCAGGGCGTGGACGGCGTGATCAAGACGCTGCAGGACCGCAACCGCCAGCTCGCCAACGCCAAGAACTGAGCTTGCTGGCCTGCCTGAGCGGCAGGCTGCGGCGCAGCATGGCTTGCCGAAGTGTTCTACAATGAGCGCTCCCGCCCCTGCGGGAGTGCTTTTTCCCAGACCCGCATCCCCGGACCGCTGCCAGATGCTTTCGCTCGACACCTCGCTGACCAACCGCAACGCCGCCGCCGTGCTGCGTGACGGGCTGGCACGCCTGGCCCAGGGCGAAGCCCAGGTGGACTGCAGCAAACTGGCCCAGGTCGACTCCGCCGCCGTCGCCGTGCTGCTGGCTTGGCAGCGCGATGCAGCCAGCCGAGGCCAGTCGCTCGCGTTCGTTGGCGTACCGGCTCAGCTGGCTGAGCTGGCCGCGTTGTACGGCGTCGATTCCCTGCTGCAACTCGGCGCCCAGGCGGGCGCGCGGGGCGCGCAAGTCACTGTTTCCCACCGACATTGAACCGGCATCCGTGGCAAGCTGCTGATCTGCGCTTGCTACCGCGATGCCCGGGCGATGGCTCACGCCACGCCTCGTGCTCAAAGCGGGACTGCTCCCGCATCCCCTATAATTCCGGGTTGTTCGACCGTTCCGGCATATAAGGCTCGGGCAAGACACGGTCGAAGCACCCAGGCGGTCTCCGCCATTTCAAGGAGGCCGGCGCGCGAGCCCACAAGAGCCCGACGCGCCTGCCAAACAGTATCCGGCCATGAAAGCCATCGAACTCAAAGACGTTCGCAAGCGCTACCGCAACCTGCAAGCGCTCAAGGGCGTCAGCTTCACCGTCGAGCGGGGCGAATTTTTCGGCCTGCTCGGCCCCAACGGTGCAGGCAAGACCACGCTGATCTCCATCCTGGCGGGCCTGAACCGTGCCGATTCCGGCAGCGTCAGCGTGCTCGGCCACGACGTGGTGTCCGATTACCGGTTGGCGCGGCGTATGCTGGGCGTGGTGCCGCAGGAACTGGTCTTCGATCCCTTTTTCACGGTGCGCGAGACGTTGCGCCTGCAGTCCGGCTACTTCGGCCTGACCCGCAACGACGACTGGATCGACGAGATCATGGCCAACCTCGATCTCACCAACAAAGCCGACGCCAACATGCGCCAGCTCTCCGGCGGCATGAAGCGCCGCGTGCTGGTGGCCCAGGCGCTGGTGCACCGGCCGCCGGTCATCGTGCTCGACGAGCCCACCGCCGGGGTTGACGTGGAACTGCGCCAAACGCTGTGGAAGTTCATCTCGCGCCTGAATCGCGAAGGCCACACCATCATCCTGACCACGCACTACCTGGAAGAGGCCGAGGCGCTGTGTGACCGCATCGCCATGCTCAAGTTCGGCGAGGTGGTGGCGCTGGACCGCACCAGCAACCTGCTGAGCCAGTTCGCCGGGCTGCAGCTGGCGCTGACATTTTCCCGTGGTGCCTTGCCGGCCGCGCTTGAGCCGCTGCGCATGCCCTCCTCCAACCCGGGCGAACGCGCGGTGCGGCTGCGGCTGTCGGGCTACCCGGCCGTGGAGCCGATTCTGGCCGCCTGCCGCGAGGCCGGCTGCGAGATCGAAGACATGGAAATCAACAAGGCAGACCTGGAGGACGTGTTCGTGCAGATCATGCGGCGCGAAGGCCATATGCCGGGCGCGTTGCCGGATACGGCTGTGGAGGCTGCAGCATGAAGATGCCAACCGAATTCGACGGCACGCAGGACGCCATCAACACCCACCTTGCGCCGATGGCGGTGGGGGGGCTGGTTGGCTTTCGCACGCTGCTCTACAAGGAAGTCCTGCGTTTTTGGAAGGTCAGCTTCCAGACCGTGGCGGCGCCGGTGCTCACCGCGATCCTGTACCTGCTGATCTTCGGCCATGTGCTGGAGAACCGGGTGAAGGTCTACGACCAGATCAGCTATACGGCCTTCCTGGTGCCCGGGCTGGTGATGATGAGCGTGCTGCAGAACGCCTTTGCCAACAGTTCGTCGTCGCTGATCCAGTCCAAAATTACCGGCAACCTGGTGTTCATCATGCTGCCGCCGCTGTCGCATTGGGAAATGTTCGGCGCCTATGTGGTGGCATCCATCGTGCGCGGCCTGGCCGTGGGACTGGGCGTGCTGCTGGTGACGGCCTGGTTCGCCAACCTGCATTTCGCCAATATCGCCTGGATCCTGGTGTTTGCCGTGCTCGGCGCGGCGATCCTTGGCACGCTGGGGCTGATCGCCGGGATCTGGGCTGAGAAATTCGACCAGCTCGCGGCCTTCCAGAACTTCCTGATCATGCCGGCCACTTTCTTGTCCGGTGTGTTTTATTCGATCCACTCGCTGCCTGCCTTCTGGCAGGCGGTGTCGCACGCCAATCCGTTCTTCTACATGATCGACGGCTTCCGCTATGGCTTCTTTGGCGTCTCCGACGTGGCGCCGGGCTTCAGCCTCGCAGTCGTGGGTACGGCTTTCGTGGTGCTTGCCACGGTCGCGCTGCAGCTGCTCAAGAGCGGCTACAAGCTGCGCCACTGAACGCTACCTACAAGAGCAGAACGCCAAGAGCCCGTGTATCCAGATCCGGAACCGCAAGCGAATCAACGCGAAAAGACCATCATGCTGCCTACACCCCAACAAGTCAGTGACTACATCGCCCAAGGGCTGTCCTGCGAACACCTGGAAGTGGAGGGCGACGGCCAGCACTTCTTTGCCACCATCGTCAGCGCCCAGTTTGACGGCAAGCGCCTGATCCAGCGGCACCAGCAGGTCTATGCTGCGCTGGGCGACCGGATGCGCGCCGAGATCCACGCACTGTCGATGAAGACGCTGACGCCGGCCGAATGGCAGGCGCAGGCGGGCGAGGGAAAGCAGTAAGCTAAGCGCCGGAACAAGGCGGACTCGAACGAACGAATACGGACCAACAAGCTGGCCGCCCGACAGGCCGGACATGACAATCAGGGGCCGCGCCACGCGCGCGGCGGCCCACGGGTATCAGATGCTGCGGCGGCGCGCCTTGACGCACCGCTACGGACCGTAATGAAACATGCCGGACGCCAGCGGGCGGCCGGCCGGAATTGAAAGAACATGGACAAACTCGAGATCCAGGGCAATGGCCCGCTGCGAGGCGAGATCCGCGTATCCGGCGCCAAGAACGCCGCGCTGCCGATCCTGTGCGCGGGACTGCTTAGCGCCGACACCATCTCGCTCGACAACGTTCCCAGGCTGCAGGACGTAGGTACCACGCTCAAGCTGCTGCGCCAGATGGGCATGAAGGCCGAGCAGGACGGCACGCACGTGACGCTCAACGGCGCCGGCGTCGACTTGCCCGAGGCTCCCTACGAGCTGGTCAAGACCATGCGCGCGTCAATCCTGGTGCTGGGCCCGCTGGTGGCGCGATTTGGCCAAGCGCGCGTGTCGCTGCCCGGCGGCTGCGCCATTGGCGCGCGCCCGGTCGACCAGCACATCAAGGGCCTGCAGGCCATGGGCGCCGAGATCAGCATCGAGCACGGCTTTATCCATGCTCGCGCCAAGCGCCTGAAGGGCGCGCGTGTGGTGACCGACATGATCACCGTGACCGGCACCGAGAACCTGCTGATGGCCGCCACGCTGGCCGACGGCGAGACCGTGCTCGAGAACGCCGCGCGTGAGCCCGAAGTGACCGACCTGGCCAACCTGCTGGTCAAAATGGGGGCCCGTATCGAGGGCATCGGCACCGACCGCCTGGTGATCCAGGGCGTGGATCGCCTGCATGGCGCCAGCCACGCTGTGATTGCCGACCGTATCGAGGCTGGCACCTTCCTGTGCGCGGCCGCGGCGACGCTTGGCGATGTGGTGCTGCGCGGCGTGTCGCCGCACATTTTGGACACGGTGCTCGACAAGCTGCGCGAAGCCGGCGCCGCCATCGAGGCCGGCGAAGACTGGATCCGCCTGAAGATGGCCCAGCGCCCACAGTCGGTGAGCTTCCGTACCTCCGAATACCCGGCCTTCCCGACCGACATGCAGGCGCAGTTCATGGCGCTGAACAGCGTGGCCGGCGGCGTGGCCCGCATTACCGAAACCATCTTCGAGAACCGCTTCATGCATGTGCAGGAGCTGAGCCGGCTGGGCGCCGACATCGCGGTCGAAGGCAATACCGCGGTGGTCACCGGCGTGCCCCGGCTGTCGGGCGCCAAGGTGATGGCGACCGACCTGCGCGCCTCCGCCAGCCTGGTGATCGCCGGCCTGGTGGCCGAGGGCGAGACCGTGATCGACCGCATCTATCACCTTGACCGTGGCTATGACCGCATGGAAGACAAGCTGTCGGCCGTGGGCGCCAAGATCCGCCGCATCGCCTGAGCGCACGAAAAGATAAAAGGACGCAGATGAGCCCCTCCCCGACCCAGTTGACGCTGGCCCTCTCCAAGGGCCGGATCTTCTCCGAAACCATGCCGCTGCTCGAGGCGGCCGGCATCCATGTCACCGAGGATCCGGAAACCTCGCGCAAGCTGATCCTGCCCACCTCCGATCCGGACGTGCGCGTCATCATCGTGCGCGCCTCCGATGTGCCGACCTACGTGCAATACGGCGCGGCCGACTTCGGCGTGGCCGGCAAGGACGTGCTGATGGAACACGGCATGGCCGGGCTCTACGCACCGATCGACCTGAATATCGCCAAGTGCCGCATGTCGGTTGCAACCTCGGCCGGCTTCGACTACGCCAGCGCGGTGCGCCAGGGCGCGCGGCTGGCCGTGGCCACCAAATATGTGCAGACCGCGCGCGAGCACTTCGCCAAGAAGGGCGTGCACGTAGACCTGATCAAGCTGTACGGCTCGATGGAACTCGGGCCGCTGGTGGGACTGGCCGACGCCATCGTCGATCTGGTCAGCACCGGCGGGACCCTGCGCGCCAACAACCTGGTCGAAGTGGAAGAGATCGTACAGATATCGTCGCGCCTGGTGGTCAACCAGGCTGCCCTCAAACTTAAGCGTGAGCGGCTTGCCCCGATTCTCGACGCGTTTGAACGCGCCTCCGCCGCGCTGGCCTGACGCCGCGCGAGAGAGAGCCTGGGGAATGGAGTCATGAACGAAAATTCTATGGAAAACCTCGCAATCCGCCGGCTGGATTCAACCGAGCAGGGCTTTGCCGCCGAGTTGCGCAAGGTACTGGCGTTCGAAGCCGGTGAAGACGATGCCATCGATCGCGCCGTGGCGCAGATCCTTGCCGATGTGAAGGCGCGCGGCGACGCCGCGGTGCTGGAGTACACGCAGCGCTTCGATCGCGTGGAAGCCAGCTCCATGGCCGCGCTGGAGATCTCGCCGGCCAAGCTCGAAGCCGCGCTCGAGGAGCTCGAGCCCAAGCGCCGCGCCGCGCTGGAAACCGCGGCGGCGCGCGTGCGCGCCTACCACGAGAAGCAGAAGATCGAGTGCGGCAGCCACAGCTGGGAATACACCGAGTCCGACGGCACCGTGCTGGGACAAAAGGTGACCCCGCTGGACCGCGTCGGCATCTATGTGCCGGGAGGCAAGGCCGCGTATCCGTCGTCGGTGCTGATGAACGCCATCCCGGCACGCGTGGCCGGCGTCAAGGAAGTCATCATGGTCGTGCCCACGCCGGGCGGTGTGCGCAACGAGCTGGTGCTGGCCGCGGCGCAGATCGCCGGCGTGGATCGCGTGTTTACCATCGGTGGCGCGCAGGCGGTTGGCGCGCTGGCTTACGGTACGGGCTCGCTGCCCCAGGTCGACAAGATCGTCGGTCCGGGCAACGCCTACGTGGCGGCGGCCAAGCGCCGCGTGTTCGGCACCGTCGGCATCGACATGATCGCCGGCCCGTCCGAGATCCTGGTGATCTGCGACGGCACCACCGATCCGGACTGGGTGGCGATGGACCTGTTCTCGCAGGCCGAGCACGATGAGCTCGCGCAGTCCATCCTGCTGTGCCCGGACTCGAACTACCTGGCCCAGGTGGAAGAAAGCATCCACCGCCAGCTTGACTCCATGCCGCGCCGCGACGTCATCCGTGCGTCGCTGTCCGGGCGCGGCGCGCTGATCCGGGTACGCGACATGGACGAGGCCTGCGAGATCGCCAACGCGATCGCGCCGGAGCACCTGGAGATTTCCGCCGAGAACCCGCGCCACTGGGCCGAGAAGATCCGCCACGCCGGCGCCATCTTCCTGGGCCGCTATACGAGCGAGTCGCTGGGCGACTATTGTGCGGGGCCCAACCACGTGCTGCCGACCTCGCGCACCGCGCGTTTCTCGTCGCCGCTGGGCGTGTACGACTTCCAGAAGCGCTCCAGCCTGATCGAAGTGAGCGAGCAGGGCGCCCAGATGCTGGGCCAGATCGCTGCCGAGCTGGCCTATGGCGAGGGCTTGCAGGCCCACGCCCGCAGCGCCGAGTATCGCCTCAGGCGTAACTGAGGCACAGCGGCCGGGTTCCGGTTTTTTTCGGCGCCCGGCCGGATTGCAGCAATCAGCACCGACAACCACCGACCAAAGAGGTAATCCAATGTCCGTAGTGCAGCCTTCCCTGATCGAACGCATCATCCGTGACGACGTACGCGCCATGGGCGCCTACCATGTGCCGGATTCGCACGGTCTGGTGAAGCTGGACGCGATGGAGAATCCCTACCAGCTGCCCGACGCGCTGCGCGCAAAGCTGGCCGCGCGGCTGGCCGAAGTGGCGCTGAACCGCTATCCGGTGCCGAGCAGCGAAGTGCTGCGCGCGCGCCTGAAGACCGTCATGGACGTGCCCGCGGGCATGGACGTGCTGCTGGGCAACGGCTCGGACGAGATCATCAGCATGTTGTCGCTGGCCGCCGCCAAGCCGGGCGCCAAGGTGCTGGCACCGGTGCCGGGCTTCGTCATGTATGCCATGTCCGCCCAGTTTGCCGGGCTGGAGTTCGTCGGCGTGCCGCTCAAGGCGGATTTCACGCTCGACCGGGCTGCCATGCTCGCGGCCATGGCCGAGCACCAGCCCGCCATCATTTACCTGGCCTACCCCAACAATCCCACCGGCAACCTGTTCGATGCGGATGACATGGAGGCCATCGTGCGCGCCGCCCAGGGCGAGACCTGCCAGAGCCTGGTGGTGGTCGACGAGGCCTACCAGCCATTCGCCCAGGACACCTGGATGCCGCGCCTGGCCGAGTTCGGCAACCTGCTGGTCATGCGCACCGTATCCAAGCTGGGCCTGGCCGGCATCCGGCTGGGTTACCTGGCCGGCGCGCCGGCTTGGCTCTTGCAGATCGACAAGGTGCGCCCGCCGTACAACGTCAATGTGCTGACCGAGGCCACCGCGCTGTTCGTGCTGGAGCATGTCGACGTGCTGGACCAGCAGGCTGCGCAACTGCGCGCCGAGCGCGCCACCGTGGCCAGCGCACTGGCCGCCTTGCCGGGCGTGACGGTCTACCCGAGCGCCGCCAATTTCCTGCTGGTGCGCGTCGACGATTCCGCCCGTGTGTTCGATGGGGTGCTCGCGCGCAAGGTTTTGATCAAGAACGTGGGTAAAATGCACCCATTGCTGGCCAACTGTCTGCGCGTCACGGTCAGCACTCCCGAAGAGAACGCGCAATTTCTCGCTGCCTTCCAGGCGGCGTTGCAGGATTAACACCATGCGTGTTGCAGAGGTCACCCGCAATACTTCGGAAACGCAAATTCGCGTTTCGCTGAATCTCGATGGCACCGGCCGCCAGAAACTGGCGTCGGGCGTGCCGTTCCTCGACCACATGCTGGACCAGATCGCCCGCCATGGCATGTTCGACCTCGAGGTCGAAGCCAGCGGCGACACCCATATCGATGACCACCACACGGTGGAAGACGTCGGCATCGCGCTCGGCCAGGCCGTTGCCAAGGCCATTGGCGACAAGAAGGGCATCACCCGCTACGGCCACAGCTATGTGCCGCTGGACGAATGCCTGTCGCGCGTGGTGATCGACTTCTCCGGCCGTCCGGGCCTGGAGTTCCACGTGCCGTTTACCCGCGCGCGGGTGGGCAGCTTCGACGTGGACCTGACCATCGAGTTCTTCCGCGGGTTCGTCAACCACGCCGCGGTGACGCTGCATATCGACAACCTGCGCGGCATCAATGCCCACCATCAATGCGAAACCGTGTTCAAGGCTTTCGGCCGCGCGCTGCGCATGGCGGTGGAAATGGATCCGCGCGCCGGCAACACGATTCCGTCGACCAAGGGCACCCTCGTCGGCTGAGCCTTAACGGCGTCCACCAGCCTCGCTTGGCGGCGCATTCTGCGCCGCCGGCGGCAAATTTCCGATCAATGTGGTGCCGATGCGGCACCAACGCGGCATTAGCGCGACATTAGCCCAACCCGATGGATACGCTTAAGTCGTTCATCTCGCTGCTGGCGCTGATCAACCCGATCGGGGCCATCCCGTTCTTCATCAGCCTGACTACCCAGCAGACCGAGGAAGAAAAGCGGCATACCATCAAGATCGCGTCGATCTCGGTGGCGACGGTAGTGGGCATTTCCGCCTTGCTGGGCCAGCAGATCATTGAGTTCTTCAATATCTCGGTGGCCTCGCTCCAGGTGGGTGGTGGCCTCATCATGATCATGATGGCGATGAACATGCTGAACGCCCAGACCAGCCGCACCAAGGCGACGCCCGAGGAAGAGGACGAGGCGGAAGCCAAGGCCAGCATCGCGGTGGTGCCGCTGGCGCTGCCCTTGCTGACCGGGCCTGGCTCGATCAGCACGGTAATCGTCTATGCCGGCAAGACCCAGCACTGGTACCAGTTGCTGATTCTGGTTGGAATTGGGATCGCGCTTGGCGCGGTGGTATATATAGTATTCCGCGCCGCGGACCCGATCGCGCGCGTGATCGGCCGCACTGGCATCAATATCGGCACGCGCCTGATGGGGCTGATCCTGTCGGCGCTGGCCGTGGAATTCATTGTGGACGGGCTTAAGACATTGTTGCCTGTTTTGAAATCATGACTACCATAGCAATTGTGGATTACGGCATGGGCAACCTGCGCTCGGTGGCGCAGGCCCTGCGTGCGGCGGCGCCCGAGGCGGACGTGCAGGTGGTGGACCAGCCCGAGGCGATCCGCGCGGCGGACCGCGTGGTGCTGCCCGGCCAAGGGGCGATGCCCGACTGCATGGGCGCGCTGGGCGCGTCCGGCTTGCAGCAGGCGGTGATCGAGGCCGCCGCCAGCAAGCCGATGCTGGGTGTGTGCGTTGGCGAACAGATGCTGTTCGACTTCAGCAAGGAAAGCAGGACGCAGGACGGCAGCACGCCTTGCCTGGGGCTGTTGCCCGGCGAGGTGATCCGCTTCGAGCTGGAAGGCATGACCCAGCCGGACGGCTCACGCTACAAGGTGCCGCAGATGGGCTGGAACCGGGTGCGGCAAGTGCGCTCCCATCCGCTGTGGGCTGGCATCCCCGATGAAAGCTGGTTCTATTTCGTGCATAGTTACTACGTGCATGCGCAGGATCCGGCGCATATCGCCGGCGAAACCGACTACGGTGTCTTATTTACGAGCGCGGTAGCGCGCGATAATATTTTTGCCACGCAGTTCCACCCGGAAAAGAGTGCCGCCATGGGCTTGCGGCTGTACCGGAACTTCGTGCATTGGAATCCCTGAACCTCGATAGCGGCTTTTTCGGGACCGAGTTGGCCGGCCACGGTGGCTAGCTCAATTTTCTCTTTCACTCAATCACGCTCGTCACACTTATGTTGCTCATTCCGGCCATCGACCTGAAGGACGGTCAATGTGTACGCCTTAAACAAGGCGACATGGACCAGGCCACCGTCTTTTCCGAAGATCCCGCCGCCATGGCACGTCACTGGGTGGAGCAGGGCGCACGGCGCCTGCACCTGGTCGACCTCAATGGTGCGTTCGTGGGCAAGCCCCGCAATGAAGCTGCCATCAAGGCCATCATCGCCGAGGTGGGCGATGAGATCCCGATCCAGCTCGGCGGCGGCATCCGCGACCTGAACACCATCGAGCGCTGGCTCGACGGTGGCCTGTCGTACGTGATCATCGGCACGGCCGCGGTCAAGAATCCCGGGTTCCTCAAGGATGCCTGCACGGCGTTCGGCGGCCATATCATCGTCGGCCTGGATGCCCGCGAAGGCAAGGTTGCCACCGACGGCTGGAGCAAGCTGACCGGCCACGAAGTCGCGGACCTCGCGCGCAAGTACGAGGACTACGGCGTAGAGGCCATCATCTACACCGACATCGGCCGCGACGGCATGCTGCAGGGCATCAATATCGATGCCACCGTCAAGCTGGCGCAGTCGGCGACGATTCCGGTGATCGCCAGCGGCGGGCTGTCCAACCTGGCCGATATCGAACGCCTGTGCAGCGTGCAAAAGGATGGCGTCGAAGGCGTCATCTGCGGCCGCGCGATCTATTCGGGCGACCTCAATTTCGCCGAAGCCCAGGCGCTTGCCGACAAGCTCGGCGCCGCGCAGTAAGACAACGCGCCTCGCGCGCGACAATTGCAGCCACCGGCGCCGCGCATGTGCGCAGCGCCGTGGCGGGCAAGGAATCTCATGCTAGCCAAACGTATCATCCCCTGCCTCGACGTGACCAACGGGCGGGTGGTCAAGGGTGTCAACTTCGTCGAATTGCGCGACGCGGGCGACCCGGTCGAGATCGCCCGCCGTTACGACGAGCAGGGTGCCGATGAAATCACTTTTCTTGATATCACCGCGACCAGCGACGGCCGCGACCTGATTCTGCACATCATCGAGGCGGTGGCCTCCCAGGTCTTTATCCCGCTGACGGTAGGTGGCGGCGTGCGGGCCGTGGAAGACGTGCGGCGCCTGCTTAATGCCGGCGCGGACAAGATCAGCGTCAACTCTTCGGCCATCGCCAACCCGCAACTGGTGTCGGACGCCACCGCGCGCTACGGGTCGCAGTGCATCGTGGTTGCGATCGACGCCAAGCGCAGCTCCGCGCCCGGCGAGCCGGCACGCTGGGAAGTCTTCACCCACGGCGGGCGCAAGGCCACCGGCCTGGACGCCGTGGCCTGGGCGCGCGAGATGGCCGCGCGCGGCGCCGGCGAGCTGCTGCTCACCAGCATGGATCGCGACGGCACCAAGAGCGGCTTCGATCTCGAGCTCACACGGGCTGTCAGCGACGCGGTGTCCGTGCCGGTGATTGCCTCGGGTGGCGTGGGCAGCCTGAAGGACCTGGCCGACGGCATCAAGCTGGGGCACGCCGACGCGGTGCTGGCCGCCAGCATCTTCCACTACGGCGAGCACACCGTTGGCGAAGCAAAGGCATTCATGGCCCGCGAGGGCATTCCGGTGCGAATCTGAACACGGCGAACCGACATGGCAAAGAAGTGGCTCAACAAGGTTAAGTGGGACGACAACGGCCTGGTGCCTGTGATCGTCCAGGAAGTCGGCTCGAACGACGTGCTGATGTTCGCGTTCATGAACCGCGAAGCGCTGCAGCGCACCGCGGAGATCGGCGAGGCCGTGTTCTGGTCGCGCTCGCGCAAGCGCCTGTGGCATAAGGGCGAGGAATCCGGCCACGTGCAGAAGGTGCACGAGATGCGCCTGGATTGCGACGAAGACGTGGTCCTGCTCAAGGTCACCCAGAACGACGGCATCGCCTGCCACACCGGGCGCCACTCCTGCTTCTTCCAGAAGTTCGAGGGTGACGCCGAGAGCGGCGACTGGCAGACCGTCGAGCCCGTGCTCAAGGATCCGTCCACCATCTACGCGGCCAAGCCATGAGCGAACAACACTTGAGCAGCACGGACGTGCTGGCCCGCCTGGCCGCCGTGCTGGAGTCGCGCAAGCCGGAGAACGGCGGCGACCCGGATAAGTCTTACGTGGCACGCCTGTTCCACAAGGGTGACGATGCCATCCTGAAGAAGATCGGCGAGGAAGCCACCGAGACCGTGATGGCCGCCAAGGATGCTCGCGCGGCGGGCCTGGGTCCGGAAGCGGTCGGCAAGGTGGTGTACGAGGTGGCCGATCTCTGGTTCCACAGCATGGTGCTGCTCGCCCGTTTCGGCCTGAAGCCGGCCGACGTGGTCAACGAACTGGCGCGCCGCGAAGGCCTGTCCGGCCTCGAGGAAAAAGCCCAGCGCAAGGCTGACGGCGGTTGAATTACCGCGCCGGCCAGTCGGTACCCGCAGCTACGAGCCGCTTTGAGGAGCAACGACGATGGGGGATGTGATCACCGCTGACAACGACCGGCTCGCCAGCCTGCGCAAGCTGACGCACATTCTTTATGCTCTGTACGCCATTTTTTGGCTGACCGGCGGCATCACCGCGCTCATCGCCATCGTGGTGGGGTACGTCAAGCGCGACGACACGCGGGGCACCCTCTATGCTTCTCACTTTGCCTGGCAGATCCGGTCCTTCTGGTGGTCGGTGGCGTGGGCCATTCTGGGCGGCGCGTTGTTTGCCACGGTGTTCCTGATACCGCTGGCCTTTGCGGCATGGGGCGTGCTGTCCCTGTGGATGTTGTATCGTATCGTCAAGGGCTGGCTCTACCTGAACGATGGCAAGCCGATGTACCCGGATCAGCGTTTCTGATGCTTCTGACGGGAACCCGACGGGTTCACGGCGAAATCGCAGCCTGATTTGCTGCGCGCAATGAAATTTTCATGAATTCACCGCACAATTGCCTCTTCTGCCGGATCGTGGCCGGCCAGCTGCCGTCGCGCAAGGTGTATGAAGACGACGAAATGCTGGCTTTCCATGATATCCACCCGAAAGCCCCGGTACACTTCCTGCTCATTCCCAAGGTGCATGTCGATTCGCTGGCCGATTGCGGACCCGGCGAAGGCGCGGTGCTTGCTAAAATGATGTTGAAAGTGCCGGAGTTGGCGCGCGCGGCAGGCTGTGGCAATGGTTTCCGGACGGTGATCAATACCGGCCCGGATGGCGGACAGGAGGTGTACCACCTCCATCTGCACGTGCTTGGTGGCCCGCGCGGCCAGTGGAAGGTGCCGCTGCCTTAAAACTGGCTTCAAGCCAGCCTGGCAGCCAGCCCATGCAGGACCGCGGGCCGCGTGGCCTTCGGTCAGATGCCGTGCCGGCAACCGTCGCCCGGCATGGCCTTCAGTGACGGAACAACAAGCCGGGGTGGCAAGGCGCCGCCCCAGGCTTCATCAGGAGCAGAAAATGGGTTCGTTTAGCATTTGGCACTGGCTCATCGTGCTGGTGATCGTCATGCTGGTCTTTGGCACCAAGAAGCTGCGCAATATCGGCCAAGACCTCGGTGGCGCCGTGAAGGGCTTCAAGGACGGCATGAAGGATGCCAACGGGAACCCCGCTGACGCGCCGGACGCGCCCGCCAAGGAACTGCGCGACACCACCACCATCGACGTCGAAGCCAAGGAAAAGTCGCGCCAGCAGTAAGCGCGATCCCACCCTTGTCAGCACGCCCGATGTCCTTCCTCCTGGCAGCAATGCCTTGCCGGCCATGCTCGCTTTGCCACGCTTGCCTGCGTGGCGATCTGCGCGCTGGCCGGGGCGGCCGTTGTTACGGCCTCATCCTTTCGAACCTCGCATGATCGATCTCGGCATTTCCAAGCTTGCACTGATCGGCGCGGTGGCGCTGGTGGTGATCGGTCCAGAGCGGCTGCCGAAGGTGGCGCGCACGGTCGGCGCACTGGTCGGCCGCGCGCAGCGCTATATCAATGATGTGAAGGCAGAAGTCAGCCGCGAGGTCGAACTCGACGAACTGCGCAAGATGCGCACGGAGTTCGAGGACGCCGCGCGCGATGTCGAGCGCACCATCCACAAGGAAGTGCACGAGCACGGCCAGGCCCTGAACGATGCGCTGACCGGCACCGATTCCAGCACGCAGGCAGGTGCAAGCCCGGCCGGCGGCTATGTGCCTTCCTGGGACACGGCGCACAAGCCTCACAACGGCCGCAAGAGCTGGCGCGTCAAGCAGGGCGCGCAACCCCTGTGGTACAAGCGCCAGCACAATGTACGCGTGTGGGTGCAATCCGGCGCCGCGCGCGTCAAGCGCCACCGTCCCGCCACCGGTCCCGCTCGCTCTTTCTTCGAGTGAGCATGAAGGGGCTTGTCCACACGCCGGTATCCGGCCGGCCACCGCTGTCGTGCGTTCCGACTTGCGCGCCGTGCCGTTGTATCGCCACTGATTCCTCGATGCCAGCCACCTCGGCTGAGCGGTCCACGCCATGAGCGACTCTCGTTCCCAAGATCCCCAAGACCCGCAAGACGATGGTCCGCAGGAAACCTTCATCTCTCACCTGGTGGAGTTGCGCTCGCGTATCGTCAAGGCTGCGTCGGGCGTGATCCTGGTGTTCGTCAGCCTGGTCTACTGGGCGCCGAACATTTACAACCTGTTTGCCAGGCCGTTGATGGAGTCGCTGCCCAAGGGCGGCAGGATGATCGTCACCGACGTCACCGGCTCCTTCTTCGTGCCGATGAAGGTGACGCTGCTGGTAGCCTTCCTGATAGCGCTGCCCTGGGTGCTCTACCAGATATGGCAGTTCGTCGCGCCCGGCTTGTACCAGCATGAGAAGCGATTGATCGTGCCGCTGGTGAGCAGCAGCTACATCCTGTTTATCTGCGGTGTGGCGTTTGCCTATTTCCTCGTGTTTCCCACGGTGTTCCATTTCATGGCGCACTACAACGCGCCGCTGGGTGCCGAGATGTCGACCGACATCGACAAATACCTCAGCTTCGCCATGACCATGTTCCTGGCTTTCGGCATTACTTTCGAGGTGCCGGTGGTCGTGATCGTGCTAGTGCGTTTCGGCGTGGTCGAGCTGGAGAAGCTCAAGCAGATTCGCCCCTATGTGATCGTCGGCGCCTTCGTGATCGCCGCCGTGGTGACGCCACCCGATGTGCTGTCCCAGTTGTTGCTGGCGGTGCCTTTGATTGCGCTCTATGAGCTGGGGCTGATCATGGCGCGATTCACCACAAAGCCCGTTGCCGCGGACGCTGCAGCCAGCGAAGCCCAGCCGGATTGACGGCCGGTCCGAATGGCGAGAACAAGGCTTGGCACCGTAACTTTTGCACCAAAATGGTGAAAAACGTCGTCTATGCTGTTGCGACATCACAACAAAATGTGTCCGTAACCATGGTTAACGATGAAAAAGCCTTCTAGCGGCCGGGGGCGCTGACCCATAATACGCAGCAGACGTGAAGGTAAATGCGTCGCCCAAGCACTTGGGCAAGCCAAGATTTCCCAATCAGTTGACAAGGAAAGTGTCGATATGAAGATGAAACTGTTTGCAGCCGCTGTAGCTGCCCTGGCCGCTGGTGGTGCGTATGCCCAATCGAGCGTGACCCTGTACGGCGTGGTTGACGCTGGTATTTCGTACAACAACAAGGCTAACGCAGCCGGTGACAACCTGTACCGCATGACGTCGGGCAACCAATCGGGTTCGCGTTGGGGCCTGCGTGGCGTGGAAGATCTGGGTGGCGGCCTGAAGGGCATTTTCGTCCTGGAAAGCGGCTTCAACACCGACACCGGCGGTCAAGCTGACTCCAGCCGCCTGTTCAATCGTAATGCATACGTTGGCCTGCAGAACCAATGGGGCACGGTCACCCTGGGTCGTCAACAGACCCTGATGTATGACTTCGGCCTGGCCTACGATCCGATGGCGATTTCGACTCGCTACTCGATCACCTCGACCGCAGCTGAATTCGCTCAGCGTGCTGACAACGCCGTCAAGTACGTCGGCACGTTCGGCGGCCTGACCGTCGCTGGTCTGTACAGCTTCACCAACAACGGCCAAGAAGTTGCTGGTCAGTTCCGCAGTGGCCGCGAATACAGCGTGAGCGCAAGCTACGCAGCAGGCCCGTTCTCGGTTGGTGCTTTCTATGACCAGACGAACAACACTGGTGCTGACGCCGCAAACGCGGCTCTGATCCGCCGCGCCAGCGTTGCTGGTACGTACGCATTCGGCCCGGCCAAGGTGTACGCTGGCTACCGTTACGCTCACGCCTTCAACGGCGCAAGCCTGGTTGGCGCATCGGCCCTGAACGCCGCTGGCGTGTCGACGGCATTGACGAACTCGGCTTCGAGCGTGTACTGGGCTGGCCTGGGTTACCAGCTGACCCCGGCGTTCTCGCTGACCGGCGCTGTGTACTATCAAGACTTCCGTCAAACGAGCGCAGATCCGTGGCAATTCGTCGCTACGGCTGACTACGCTCTGTCGAAGCGTACCGACCTGTACACCTCGCTGTCGTACGTGAAGAACAAGAACGGCTCGTCGCTGGGCGTGGACGGTTTCAACACCTCCAGCACGACCAACGTGCAGCAAGGCGCGAACCAGTTCGGCGCTACCGTTGGTATCCGCCACAAGTTCTAATTTAATGCGGGCGCAAGCCCGCTTTAGATTGGCTTGAATGCAAAATGCCGACATCCGCAAGGATGTCGGCATTTTGTTTTGTGCGCGCCGTATCGAGGATGGCGTGCAATGAGGGATCTCGGATGAAGCCCGGCGCTGGTTAGTCACGGTGCACTGCCTCGATGTCACATAAGCGGTGCGCATGAACCTCTCGTGCATTTCCCCGCATCCCCGCGCATGGCGAGGCCCGGGGTGTTCGGATTCGCCGTTGCCACCACCTTCCGGCCAGTAGTGCCGCGCTCCCTGGGCGCTCTCCCATGCCCGGCGACTTGGCAGGATGTCCTTTCCGGGCGCTCGTAGCGCAACGCCAGGTTCGCTTACCCGGCTTGATACGCGTCGCCGTCAGGCCTTAAAACAAAAAACCCCGCCACAAAGGGCGGGGTTGGGCGGCTTGCGGCGATGGCAGGGTAGGATGGTAGGATCTTCTGAAAGCTCAACCCGCTGCCGGCTACTCTTCCTCATCCAGCGGCAGGGCCCGGCGCGGCGGCGGTGGCCGTTTGCCGATCATCACCGTTAGTTCGGTCGGCCTGCCACGGCGCACAACCTTCATCCTGGCCTCCGCGCCTGGCTTGAGCTGGGCGATGGCGTTGAGCAGGGCGGTGGTGTCGGTAATGCTCTGCCCATCCACCGAAACCAGCACGTCGCCCGGCTTCACGCCAGCCTTGTCCGCCGGGCCGCCCTGGACGACGGCAGCGATCAGCGCGCCTTCCTTGGCCTCGAGGCCGAACGACTCGGCGATCTCGGGGGTCATGTCCTGAGGCTCCACGCCAATCCAGCCGCGGGTCACGGAGCCGGTCGAGATGATGGATTCCATCACTTGCTTGGCCGTGGACACCGGAATGGCGAAGCCGATGCCCAGCGAGCCGCCGGAGCGCGAATAAATGGCCGTGTTGACGCCCAGCAGATTGCCCTGCGCGTCGACCAGCGCGCCGCCGGAGTTGCCCGGGTTGATCGCCGCGTCGGTCTGGATGAAGTTCTCGAAGGTGTTGATGCCCAGGTGGCTGCGGCCCAGCGCCGAGACAATGCCCATGGTGACGGTCTGGCCGACGCCGAAGGGGTTTCCGATGGCCAGCACCACGTCGCCTACCTTGACGTTCTCGATACGTCCCAGCGTGATCGCCGGCAGTTCCTTGAGTGTGATCTTGAGCACGGCCAGGTCGGTTTCCGGGTCCGAACCCACAACTTTGGCGTTGGCCTTGCGGCCATCGGTCAGGGCGACTTCGATTTCGTCGGCGCCGTCCACCACGTGGTGGTTGGTTAGAATGTAGCCTTCCGCGCTGACGATGACGCCCGAGCCAAGGCTCGACACCGGCTCCCGCCGCTCCGGCAGGCGATCGCCAAAGAAGAAGCGGAACCAGGGGTCTTCTGCCTGCGGATTGGGCGTTTGCTTATTGCCGTTCTTGCTGGTGAAGATGTTGACCACCGCCGGCATCGCCTGCTGGGCCGCCTCGCTGTATGAGCCCGGCGCGGAGGAGCCGGCCACATTGGGGACGACTTCCTTCAGCGCAACGATGGGCGAACCGGATTGCACGGCCACCCGGCCACGCTGCAGCCATTCGGGTTTGAGCGTGGCCACGACGAACCACACTGCCAGCACAACGGTGACAGCCTGAGCAAAGAACAGCCAAAAGCGGCGCAACATATTGGATTTTGGGCAGAATATGAAAACAAAAGATCTTGAATTGTACTTGAACGACCTGCTTCAAGTACCTCGATACAAAGACTATTGCCCGAACGGATGGCAAGTGCAAGGCCGCCCCGAGGTAGAGCACATCGCCACCGGCGTGACCGCAAGCCTGGCCCTGGTCGAAGCCGCGATCGAGGCCGGCGCCGATGCCATCCTGGTCCATCACGGCTATTTCTGGAAAAACGAGGACGCCCGCGTGATCGGGCAAAAGCACGCGCGTTTGAAGCGGCTTCTGGGCGCCGACGTGAACCTGCTCGCCTATCACCTGCCGCTCGACGACCATCCCGAGTTCGGCAACAACGCCCAGCTTGGATTGCAGCTCGGCTTCACCCCCACCGGGCGCTTCGGCGACGGCCAGCTTGGCTGGACCGGCACCTTGCCGCAATCCATGCCGCTAGCAGCGCTGGCCGCCCATGTGGGCGGTGTGCTCAACCGCGAGCCGCTTGCCATCGGCGATCCTGAGCAGATGATCCGCACCGTGGGCTGGTGCACCGGAGGTGCCCAGGGCTACTTCGACGCGGCGGTGGCAGCCGGCGTGGATGCTTACCTGAGCGGCGAGGTTTCGGAGCAGACCACCCATCTGGCGCGTGAGAGCGGCGTGGCCTACCTGGCTGCGGGGCATCACGCCACCGAGCGCTATGGCATCCAGTCGCTCGGTGAACACCTGGCGCAGCAATTCGGCCTGCGCCATACCTTTATCGATATTCCCAACCCGGTTTGATTTCCGGCTGATCTGGTGCCGCGAGCCCGGCGTGGTGGCCGGGCCGCGCCTGGCATTGCTTCAGGGCTGGCGTGCCTTCAGGCTGTCGCGGATCTCGCGCAGCAGCACCACGTCCTCGGGCGTGGCAGCCGGTGCCGGCGGCGGTTCGGCGGCGCGCATCTTCATGATGGCGCGCACCATCATGAAGATGATGAAAGCCAGAATGATGAAATTGACCAGAATAGTCAGGAAATTCCCATAGGCGAATACGGGAATGCCGGCTTTCCTAAGGGCGTCGAGCGTGTGCGGCACGCCCGCCGGCGGCTCGGACAGCACCACGAAAAGGTTGGAGAAGTCGAGTTTGCCGATAATGCGGCCCACCACTGGCATGATCAGGTCATTCACCACGGAATCGACAATCTTGCCGAACGCGGCGCCGATAATCACACCGACTGCCAGGTCGATCACATTGCCCCGCATCGCGAAGGCCTTGAACTCCGACATCATCCCCATGCTCTTCTCCCAGTGTTGCTTTCGTTGAACGGTTGTCAGGATAAAAGCCTGCCCCATCACCGCCTGTAACGCAAGCGTACAGGCCACATCGCCCTATTTGTGGCCGATTATCGTACGTCGCGCAATCACCGTGCGCCTTTCAATGCCACATGTGCCTAAGGTACAATTTACGGTTGACGCAAAATCTAATTTGACATCCCCTGGGGTTTGGAATGAGTGACCAGCAAAACGTGAAGAACGTGGATAAGGGTCGCCGCAATTGGTTGATTGCGACGTCAGTCGCTGGCGGCATCGGAGGCGTGGCGGTAGCGGTTCCGTTCGTCAGTACGTTTGCGCCGTCAGAGAAGGCAAAGGCCGCCGGAGCCCCGGTAGAAGCCGACATCAGCGCTCTGAAATCAGGCGAGATGATGACCGTTGAATGGCGTGGCAAACCAGTCTGGATCCTGAAGCGTACCGAGGAAATGCTCGCGTCGCTGAAGAAGACCGATGCCGAAGTCGCCGACCCCAACTCGGACGTTCCCTTCACCATGAAGACGCCCGAGTACTGCAAGAACGAAACGCGTTCCCGCGCAGAACACAAGGATCTGCTGGTCGTGGTGGGCATCTGCTCCCACCTGGGCTGCTCGCCCTCTGGCCCCTTTGTCCCCGGCTCCAATCCCCAGCTCGGCTCCGATCCCGGTTTCCTCTGCCCCTGCCACGGCTCGACGTTCGACCTCGCTGGCCGCGTGTTCAAGAACAAGCCGGCTCCGCAAAACCTCGACGTACCCCCGTACCAGTTCCTGTCCGACACCAAGATCGTGATCGGCAAGGATGAAAAAGGAGACGCTTGACCATGGCGGCCGAAAAACAAGTAAAGACGACCGGCCTGCTTGGCTGGATCGACGCACGCTTCCCCGCAACCCAACTCTGGGAAGATCATCTTTCCAAGTACTACGCACCGAAGAACTTCAACTTCTGGTACTTCTTCGGCTCGCTCGCCCTGCTGGTCCTGGTCATCCAGATCGTCACCGGCATCTTCCTGGTGATGAACTACAAGCCGGACGGCACGCTCAACGCCGCTGGCATTCCCGTGGCTTACGCCAGCGTGGAATACATCATGCGCGAGGTACCCTGGGGCTGGCTGGTGCGCTACATGCACTCCACCGGCGCCTCGGCCTTCTTCGTGGTGGTGTACCTGCATATGTTCCGTGGCCTGCTGTACGGTTCGTACCGCAAGCCGCGTGAGCTGGTCTGGGTCTTCGGCTGCCTGATCTTCCTGTGCCTGATGGCAGAGGCCTTCATGGGCTACCTGCTGCCCTGGGGCCAGATGTCGTACTGGGGCGCGCAGGTGATCGTGAACCTGTTCTCGGCCATCCCCGTGATCGGCGGTGACCTGTCGCTGTTCATCCGCGGCGACTACGTCGTGAGCGACGCGACCCTGAACCGCTTCTTCTCCTTCCACGTCATCGCCGTGCCGCTGGTGCTGCTGGGCCTGGTGGTCGCGCACATCATCGCGCTGCACGAAGTGGGCTCGAACAACCCGGACGGCGTCGAGATCAAGGCCAAGAAGGACGAGAACGGCGTGCCGCTGGATGGCATCCCCTTCCACCCGTACTACTCGGTGCACGACCTGATGGGCGTGGGCGGCTTCCTGATGATCTTCTCCGCGGTGATCTTCTTCTTCCCGGAGATGGGCGGTTACTTCCTGGAGTCGAACAACTTCGTCCCGGCCGATCCGCTCAAGACCCCGCCGCACATCGCGCCGGTCTGGTACTTCACGCCGTTCTACTCGATGCTGCGTGCCACCACCTCGAACTTCCTGCCGATCCTGTGGGTGTTCTTCGCGGTGCTGCTTGGCCTGGTGTTCCTGCGTAGCAAGGACGCCCGCATCAAGGTTGGCGCGCTTGCCATCGCCGTGATCCTGGCCGTCGGTTTCTACTTCATCGACGCCAAGTTCTGGGGCGTGCTGGTGATGGGCGGCTCGGTCGTGATCCTGTTCTTCCTGCCGTGGCTGGACCACTCGCCGGTGAAGTCCATCCGCTATCGCCCGTCCTTCCACAAGAGCATTCTCGCCGTGTTCGTGGTGGTGTTCGTCGTGCTGGGCTACCTTGGCGTACAGCCTCCGTCGCCGGTGGGTGAAAAGGTGTCGCAGTTGGGAACCCTGCTGTACTTCGCCTTCTTCCTGACCATGCCGCTGTGGAGCCGCGTCGGCCAGTTCAAGCAAGTGCCGGAACGTGTCACGTTCCACCCGCACTGAGCCCGGACGTACCCCGACAAGAGCACAAGGACAAAAGATGAAAAAGCTGCTTTCGATTCTCGCGCTGGCCGGCGCCTGCTTTGCCGCCGCGCCCGCCATGGCCAACGAAGGGGGTTACCCCCTTGAGCCGGCGCCCGTGCAAACGAGCGATCTTTCCTCGCTGCAGCGCGGCGCCAAGCTGTTCGTCAACTACTGCCTGAATTGCCACGGCGCGTCCATGATGCGGTACAACCGCCTCAAGGACATCGGCCTGACCGACGACCAGATCCGCGAGAACCTGCTGTTCTCCGGCGAGAAGGTGGGCGACATGATGACCATCGCCATGCCGCCGAAGGATGCCAAGGCGTTCTTTGGCGCCACGCCGCCGGACCTGTCGGTGATCGCCCGCGCCCGCGGCGACGACTGGCTGTACACCTACCTGCGTACCTTCTACCGTGACGACAACCGTGCCACGGGCTGGAACAACCTGGTGTTCCCGAGCGTCGGCATGCCGCACGTGCTGTGGGAGCTGCAAGGGCAGCGCGCCGCCAAGTTCGTCGAGGTGGAAGAGCACGGCGAGAAGGTGCACAAGTTCGCCGGCTTCGAGCAGATCACCCCGGGCAAGATGAGCACGCTAGAGTACGACCAGGCCACGAGCGACCTGGTTGGCTTCCTGGACTGGATGGCGGAACCCGCGCAGAACCAGCGCAAGCGCCTGGGCGTCTGGGTGCTGATGTTCCTCGGCGTGTTCACCGTCTTCGCCTGGCGCCTGAACGCTTCGTACTGGAAAGACATCAAGTAAAACGCGGTAAAACCCCGGAAGACCTGCGGGTCCGATGGGGAGAAGGGCTGGGGCGGGTGTTGTGCAGAACAACCCCGCACCGGCCCTTTTTCTTTATGGGCTGCAGGTGCAATGTCGCATAAATGTGCCTCAAAGCCCCCTTTAATGCGCATCGAATGCACTTAAATGTGCTTCATGAATCTCTAATTTGCTTTCTCTATATCGGTTCTGCCAGAATACCGATCCAGTCAATCGACCCCGCATCAAAGGAATCCAACCATGATGGTGTTGTATTCGGGCACCACCTGCCCGTTCTCCCAACGTTGCCGCCTCGTCCTGTTCGAAAAGGGCATGGATTTCGAGATCCGTGACGTCGACCTGTTCAACAAGCCGGAAGACATTTCGGTGATGAACCCCTACGGCCAGGTGCCCATCCTGGTCGAGCGCGACCTGATCCTGTACGAGTCGAACATCATCAACGAGTACATCGACGAGCGCTTCCCGCACCCGCAGCTGATGCCGGCCGACCCGGTGCAGCGCGCCCGCGCCCGCCTGTTCCTGTTCAACTTCGAAAAGGAACTCTTCACGCACGTCTACGCCCTCGAAAATGAAAAGGGCAAGGCCGCCGAGAAGAACCACGAGCGCGCTCGCTCCGCCATCCGCGACCGCCTGACCCAGCTCGCGCCGATTTTCGTCAAGAACAAGTACATGCTTGGCGAAGAATTCTCGATGCTCGACGTTGCCATCGCCCCGCTGCTGTGGCGCCTGGACCACTATGGCATCGAACTGTCGAAGAACGCCGCGCCGCTGCTCAAGTACGCCGAACGCATCTTCAGCCGCCCGGCCTACATCGAAGCGCTCACCCCGTCTGAAAAGGTGATGCGCCGCTAAACCGGCTTTGGCCCGACGCGACAAGCTCGCGCCGGGCCGCCGGACTGCGCCACTGGAAGCACAATGCCTGAAACCTCCACCAAGCCCTACCTGATCCGCGCCATCTACGAGTGGTGCACGGATAACGGCTTCACGCCGTACATCGCCGTTTTCGTCGACGCCAACACCAGCGTGCCGCGCGAGTTCGTCAAGAACAACGAAATCGTGCTCAACGTCAGCTTCGACGCCACCAGCGGCCTGGACATGGGCAACGAGTGGATCGGCTTCAGCGCCCGCTTTGGCGGCATCTCGCGCAAGATCGACGTGCCCATCGAGAACGTGCTCGCCATCTATGCGCGCGAAAACGGCCAAGGCATGGCCTTTCCCGTGGAACGCAGCGTGCCCGAAACCCAGGCAGCAACCGAGCGCGAGAACAACCCGCCGCCCAAGCTGTCCTCGGTCGAAAGCGAGCCGTTGGTCACCGCGGAAGCCAATGAAGACCACAACGGCGACGACGAACCCACGCCGCCGCCCGTGTCCCGCATTGGCGCCAGGAAACCTTCGCTGAAGGTCGTGAAGTAAGCACAGGAAGGCATCGTCAATTTGCGCCGCATGCAGTAGAATCGCGGTCTGCACCAAACATGCCGGCTTAGCTCATCAGGTAGAGCAGTTGATTTGTAATCATCAGGTGGCGGGTTCGAGTCCTGCAGCCGGCACCAGCATTCAAGAACGGGCTACGCGAATTGCGTAGCCCGTTTTGTTTTTTTGGGCCGGACACCTTTCGCGCTGTCTCGAATACAACGGTTCCCGCGCCCGTCTTGCGCCCGTCATCCAACCCGAATACCTTAGCCCTGTCGCGAAACCCTTCAAGGTCTACCCACACCAGCCGACAACCCTTACAGAGCCCTGGCTCTCCCGGTTTCATCACCCCAAGCGCGGCAAACCAAAAGGAACACATCCGTGAATCGGAAGCTTGCACGTATGGCATGGGTGGCCTCGTTCGCCTGTCTGTCGGCCTGCGGAGGCGATGGCTCGTCGGCGGAGTCGGATGCTTCCGTCAAGTCCGTGTCGGCGGTGAATGCGTCGGCCGCGACCCTGGCGCCGTCGGCGCAAACGCTGGCAGTCTCGCGCTGGATGCCGACGGCAGCCGATACATGGCAATTGCAGCTGACGGGTACGGTCAACACGAGTTATCCGGCGCAGGTCTTCGACATCGACCTGGTGGATACGCCGCAGGCGACCATCAATGCGCTGAAGGCGCAGGGCAAGCGTGTGCTCTGCTATTTCTCGGCGGGTAGCTCGGAGAACTGGCGGCCGGATTTCAAGCAGTTTGCCGCGGCGGATATGGGCAACGCGTTGTCGGGCTGGGCGGGCGAGCGTTGGCTCGATACGCGCTCGGCCAACGTGCGCCAGATCATGCAGGCGCGCATGGATCTGGCGAAGTCCAAGGGCTGTGATGGCGTGGACCCGGACAACGTGGATGGCTATACCAATAAACCGGGTTTTCCGCTGACGGCGACCACGCAGCTGGACTACAACCGCTTTCTCGCAGCTGAGGCGCATGCGCGCGGGCTGGCGGTGGGCCTGAAGAATGATGTGGACCAGGTCTCGCAGCTGGCGACTGACTTTGATTTCGCAGTGAACGAGCAGTGCTTCCAATACAACGAGTGCGCGAGCTACAAGCCGTTCACGACGCAGGGCAAGGCAGTGTTCAACGTGGAGTACGCGTCGAAGTACAAGACAGCCTCGACGCGTGCCGCGCTGTGCGCTTCGGCCCAGGCAGCGCACCTTCGTACTCTGGTGCTCCCGCTAAACCTGGATGACGCGTTCCGCTACGCTTGCGATTGATCTGAGCGGCCACGAAGAATAGACGGCGCTGGGCCGGTCCCTCCCTGGCCTGGGAGCCCGACAGTGGCGCGCGATGGACCGCGGTGAACGAGCGCGACGAGATCGGCAGCGGCCTCGTGCCCGACTGCATGGTGGCGAAGTCGTACCGCCAAGCACCGCGCATGTTGCGGCCCAACACCTACTTGCTCACCCCCATCTGCCTGAGCAGGCCCAGGTTGTCCTCCAGATGCCAGTTCTCCACGATCTTGCCGTTTGCCACCCGGTACAGGTCGAAGGCCTGGAAGTCGATCTGCTGGCCCTGGCCCTTGCTGTCGCCGAACTGCCCGGTGAAGTGGCCGCGAAAGCGCAGGTGGACCGCGACCCGGTCGCCGGCGATGACTACGTCTTCCATTTCCGCGCTGAGATCCGGTACCGCGGCGCGGAATCCACTGGAGGCCTGCAACGGGCCGCGCAGGCCTTGCTCGCGGCCGGGCGGCAGCGTGCGGTCGATGAAGTCCGGGGCGAGCGCGAGCGTGGCGTAGCGTTCGTCGCCGGTGTGCCAGAAGGTGGCGTAGCGGCGGGCGGCGAGAAGCGCGGGTGCCGCGGATGGCTGTTCGGCGCCCTGGGCCAGGTGCTGCGGATGGACCAGTTCGTCGCCGGCAGCGGCGGCGCTTTGCGATAGCGGCAACAGGGCGATGCCGAGGGCGGCTACGAATGCGCGTACTGGTGTGAGGCTTGCATTGTTCATGTCGGCTTGTAACTCGTTCTGTATGTTCGTGGTTTTGCCCTGGCTTATGCCGCCGGCACGCCGCTCGCGCCGAGCGCGAAGCGGGCGATGTCGTCCTTGCGCATGAAGGTCACGCCGGCATGGCCCTGGGCATAGCGGATAAATGCGTCGAGCGCCCGCACGCGTGCCGGGGAACCTGAGATGCGGTCGTGCGTGCTGATGGACATCATGCGGCGGCGGTGGGCGCCTTCCGCGTAGAGCACATCGAACTCCGCCTTCAGCTCGCCGAGCAGGTCTTCGGCCGTGGTCGATGGCGAGTCGAAGCGCACGATGTCGTTGTTGCGCACGGTGTAGGGCACCACGGCGAACGGCTTGCCGCCTACTTGCAGCACGGATGGCTCGTCGCGGCTGAGGTCGTCGATGTGATAGAGGAAACCGAGCGACTGCAGAATCGGCAGCGTATTGGGCGAGCCTCGCATCCAGAAGGCGTTGAAGCCGAGGGGCCGCGTGCCGGTGGCGCGCTGGATGGTGTCGATGCTCTGCACGTAACTGGCGCGTTCCACTTCGGCACTCATGCTGTATTGCGGCTCCCAGGTCTGGCCATGGCCCGAGGCTTCGTGCCCGCGCGCGACGATTTCACGAGCCAGTTCGGGATGGCGCTCGACCGCCTGCCCCACCATATGCGAGGTCACCTTGATGCCGGTGCGGTCCCACAGGTCCAGCAGGCGCGGAATGCCTTCGCGCACGCCGTAGGTGTACCAGGACTGCAGAGGGTAGTCGGGATACTTGGGGTCGAGCGGAGGGAAGGGGCCGCTGGCGCCGCGCTCGGGCTGGGCACCGGCTTCGAACTGCATCGAGATGGAGATGACGAGTTGCGCGCCATCCGGCCAGAACCGGGTGCGGCCGGCGCGAGCTTGCGGGTGCGCCTGGCTGGGTGGCGTGGTGGCGGCGCCCGCTGTAGCCGCGGCCAGGGGCAGCGCGGCGGTGAGTACAGCTGCGCTGCCCAGGAAGTCGCGGCGCGGATTGCGCGGCGCGCGCGCCGTCGGTCTGAGGGGGTGGTTTGTACTCATGTTCGGTTTCCTTGCCTTGCGGCGGTTGCGTGAGTACAGACTTTATGATTCAAACAGAGGTTGATAAATATCTATCCGAATCTATCAATTTCAAATGCTGTTTGTTAATCGGCGTGCAGTGCGAAGCGATGGGTGATGGCATCAGGCGTGTCAGCCAGGTATGAGATACCCGCTGCCGGCGGCGTCCCGGATCACCTTTCCCAACGTATCCATGAAGGCTGTGGCGGCGGGGCTATCCGGCCGGCCGCGGCGCCGGTGCAGTGCGGCCGTGCGGCCAAAGCCGGGATGCGTGAGCGGCGCGTAGGCCAGCCTGGCGAAGCTGCCGCTGCGCCGCGTGCCGGCGATATGCAGTGCCAGCGGGCTGGCGATGGTGTACAGGCGCCCGCCGAGCACGGCGCGCAGCAAGGCTTCCACGCTGGGGCCTTCCAGCCGGGGGCGCAGCATGATGCCCGCGGCCTGCGTGGCCGCGTCGATCTGCCGGCGCATGGCGAAGCGCTCGGGCAGCAGTGCCAGGGGCAGCGCTCCCAGTTGCGCCAGGGTCACGGTTTCCTGCTCGCGCGGCAGCTTGTGTGCGGGTGCGATCAAGGCAAGCGTTTCCGAGAACAGCGGCACCTGTTCGATGCGTTTTGGCGCATCCTTCGCGAACGCCAGGCCAAGGTCGATCTGTCCGTCGAGCAGGGAGCGGTCGACCTCGGCGGCGGCAAACTCGAACACCTGGATATCCAGCCCCGGATGCGCATCGACCAGCGCTTGCGCGGCCGGCATGACCAGCGCGGAAAGATAGGTATGGGTGGCGCCGATGCGCAGCGTGCCTTCCACCGCGCCGTGCTGGGAGGCTGCGGATACGATGACCCGTTCGAGTTGATCGAGCACGGGTTCGAGCGCGAGCACCAGTTGCCTGCCCGCATCGGTCAGTTCCAGCTGG
This sequence comes from Cupriavidus sp. MPR-AND1C, assembly GCF_058809705.1. Taxonomy (NCBI): domain Bacteria; kingdom Pseudomonadati; phylum Pseudomonadota; class Betaproteobacteria; order Burkholderiales; family Burkholderiaceae; genus Cupriavidus; species Cupriavidus sp. MPR-AND1C. The sequence goes on from NZ_JBXASU010000033.1 coordinate 63,127, forward strand.
CGGCCCACGCGCCCGAACAGCGGCACCCCCAGGCTCTGCGCAAAGATGCGCAGGTGCTGTGACAAGGCCGGCTGTGTCAGGCCCAGCGAACCGGCCGCGGCGGTCACGCTGCCATGGCGGGCGACGGCCATGAAGCTGCGGACCAGGCGAAGGTCCATGGCTTCGGGCGTGGCCGTTGATCTCATAATTTGCCGTGATGAATTAAAAATCGATTCATCATTTTACAGAGCATGTCGTAACTGCTGGAATGCACGCACAACATGGAAAACACTAGGAGACCCCCATGTCATGCCATTCCAGCGCCAACCGGCGCAACCGCCGGCTGCCCGCCTTTTTATCGCCCGTGCTCGCAGCCGCCGCGCTCTGCCTGGCGTTCGCGCCAGCCGCCAGCGCTGCCTATCCGGATCGCCCGATCCGCTTGGTGGTGCCGTATGCGCCCGGCGCCACCACCGACTCTCTCGCCCGCCTGATCGGGAAAGAACTGCAGGTCCGCCTGAAGCAATCCGTGGTGGTGGAGAACCGGCCCGGCGCGGGCGGCACCATCGGCAGCGACTATGTCAGCAAGGCGCCGGCCGATGGCTATACCTTGTTGCTCGGCGCGGTCGGGCCGGTCTCGGTCGGCAAGGCGCTGTATCCGGCGCTGCCCTACGACCCGGCGAAGGACCTGGCCGGCGTAGGCCTGATCGGCACGGTGCCATTCATCCTGGTGGCCGGCACGCGCGGCCAGCGCTTCGATGCCGTGCCCGCTCTGGTGCGCGCGTCGGTCGCGGCGCCTGACACCATCGCCTACGGCTCGGCGGGCAACGGCACGCCCCAGCACATCATCGGTGCGATGTTCTCGCAGGCGACCGGTGCGCGCCTGCTGCACTCACCCTACAAGGGGTCGGGCCCGGCCATCAACGATTTGCTGGGCGGGCAGATTGCGCTGATGTTCGACAGCCCCGTGCTGCTGATGCCGCATATCAAGGCCGGCACGGTGGTGCCGCTGGCACAGACCGGCGCGCGGCGCTCCGCCTTGCTGCCGGGCGTGCCCACCATGCGCGAGCAGGGCGTACGCGATTTCGATGCGGCGCCGTGGTACGGAATCATGGCGCCGGGCAAGCTGCCGGGCGATATCCTCGAGCGGCTCAATCGCGAGCTGAATGCGGTGCTTGCCGACAAGCAGATGCAGGAACGCCTGCTGGCGCTTGGCGTGGAAGCCCGGCCGCTCGATCCTGCAGGCTTTCGCCAGTTCCTGTCGCAGGCGCAAACGAGCTGGACCCGCGCCGTATCCTCCGCCTCGGTGAAACCGGACTGATCATGCCGCACCTGATTACGGAAACCACACGGCAACTCGCCGACAGGATTGATTTCGCGCAGGTGTTCGCCGGCGTGCACCGCGAGCTCGCCGGCCACGGTTACGCGCAACTGGCCGATCTCAAGAGCCGCTTGCTGGTGGCGGAAGTGGCGCTGACCGGTGACGACCCCGAAGCCGGCTTCATCGTGACGCACCTCGTGATGACCAACGCGCGTCCTGAGCCAGTGCAGGCCGCCATGGCCGCGGTTGTGCTGGCGCATACGGCGGCAGCTGTCAGGCAGGCCGCTTTTGCCGGCAACGTGCAGGTTTGCGTGCTGCATCGCCTGGCGGCTCAGGGGACGTATGGGAAGACAGTGGTGGTGAGCCCGGGCGCCGCGTGAGGCTTGAGACGAGAGGGGGCTAGCCCTGCGCCGGCTCCAGTTCGCGCCACGCCAAAAACAGGCGCGTGTCGAACTCCAGCTGGTGGTACGCCGGCTCCATGTATTCGCACAGGCGGTAGAACGCCTTGTTGTGATCGCTCTCCTTCAGGTGGGCGAGTTCGTGCACCACGATCATGCGCAGGAACTCGGGCGGTGCTTCCTTGAACAGCGACGCCACGCGGATTTCCTTCTTGGCCTTGAGCTTGCCGCCTTGCACGCGCGAGATGGCGGTGTGCAGCCCGAGCGCGCGATGGACCACGTCGATCTTGGCGTCGAACGCGACCTTGTGGATCGGCGGTGCGGTGCGCAGGAATTCCTGCTTCAGCTCGGCGGTGAAGTCGTACAGCGCGCGATCGGTCTGCACGGTGTGCCGAGCGGGATATTTTTTTGCCAGGTGCTCGCCCAGGCGATTGGCGGCCACCATCTGGCGCACCTGGTCGAGCACGCCGTCGGGATACGCGGCGAGAAAGCGCAGCGGATCCTTGACGCCGGGGCGCCAGGTCTCGCTGGTGGGGGCGGGGGTGCTACGGGTGCTCAATGGTGATGGTGGTGATGGTGGGCCCAGCTGCCGTCGACCGAGCTGACGAAGGACTCCACGGCGTCCTTGTCGCCGGTGGCGTGGCGCACCATTTCACCGCACTTGCAAAAACCCTGGTACGGCGTGATGTGCGAACAGGCGGACACCTTCTGCAGGAATAGCGTGACGGGCTTGGTGCACTTCTTGCACTTGAAGGTGAGGGTGCGGGCGGGTTTGCTCATGGGGTCGGGCTGGCGGCAGAGTGGGCAGAGTGATTCGAATGCAACACTGCCGGGCGCGCAGGCTCACGGCAGGATAGCCTTGCATTTTAGCCTGCCGAGGCCCCACGCGTGCTGGCTGCCGCCATGCGTCTATTCCTTCACCGCGCCCGTCATGCCCGACACGTAGTACTCCACAAAGAACGAGTACACCAGCGCCACCGGCAGCGAGCCCAGCAAGGCCCCCGCCATCAGCGCGCCCCAGTGGTAGACGTCGCCTTCAATCAGTTCGGTGACGATCCCCACCGGCACCGTCTTCACCTCCGACGAGGAGATGAAGGTCAGCGCGTAAATGAACTCGTTCCAGGACAGCGTGAAGGCGAAGATGCCGGCCGAGATCAGCCCCGGCACGGCCAGCGGCAGGATGATCTTGACCAGGATCTCCCAGCGCGTGGCGCCGTCGATCAGCGCGCACTCTTCCAGCTCGTAGGGGATGGAGCGGAAGTAGCCCATCAGCAGCCAGGTGCAGAACGGGATCAGGAAGGTGGGGTAGGTGAGGATCAGCGCCCAGCGCGTATCGAACAGGCCGAGCTGGAACACGATCGATGCCAGGGGGATGAACAGGATCGAGGGCGGGATCAGGTAGGCCAGGAAGACGGCCAGGCCCACCTGCTTCGCGCCCTGGAAGCGCAGCCGCTCGATGGCGTACGCGGCCAGCACGCTGGCGGCCAGCGAGGCAAAGGTGGAGATCGTCGAGACGATCACGGTATTGAGCAGCCACTCCGGGTAGGGGGTGTCGAACAGCAGCTTCTTGAAGTGGGCGAACGTGGGCGCCATCACCCAGAACGGGTTGGCGCTGCGCATCAGGAGTTCGCCGTCGGGCTTGAAGGCAGTGATCGCCATCCAGTAGAAGGGGAACAGCAGCACGAAGACGAAGATGCCTAGCGGGATGTAGATGGTCACCCAGCGACGCGGCATCGATTGCAGGTAATCCATCCCCTGCGCCGTGTCCTGCTGCTGCGCTGCGGCCGTCGCTTTCATTTGTCGCCTCCCTGTTGCCAGCCGCGCCGCTGCAGGCCGAAGTATGAAAACAGGATGGCGGCCAGCAGGAAGGGCACCATCATGGTGGCGATCGCCGCGCCTTCGCCCAGCGAGCCGCCGGGAATCGCGCGCTGGAACGACAGCGTGGCCATCAGGTGCGTGGCGTTGAGCGGGCCGCCGCGCGTGAGCACATAGATCAGCTGGAAGTCGGTGAACGTAAACAGCACCGAGAAGGTCATCACCACGGCGATGATCGGCGTCAGCAGCGGCAGCGTGACATAGCGGAACTGCTGCCATGGCGTGACGCCGTCGATGGACGCGGCCTCGTACAACGTGGGCGAGATCGTCTGCAAGCCAGCCAGCAAGGAGATGGCGACAAAGGGAATGCCGCGCCAGACATTGGCCGCGATGGTAGAGAAGCGCGCCAGCCATGGGTCGCCCAGGAAGTCGATATAGCGATCGATCAGCCCTAGCTTGACCAGTGTCCAGCTGATGATGGAGAACTGCGCGTCGTAGATCCACCAGAATGCCAGTGCCGACAGCGCGGTCGGCACGATCCATGGCAGCAGCACGATAGCGCGAAAAAAGGACTTGAATGGCAGGTTCTTGTTGAGCAGCAGCGCCAGCCACAGGCCTAGCGCGAATTTCACCACGCTGGCCACCACGGTGTAGAAGATCGTATTGAACAGTGCCAGTTGCGTCAGCGAGTCGCCTGCCAGGTAGCTGTAGTTGGACAGGCCGATCCATTCTCCGGTGCCGCCGATCTTGGTGTTGGTGAAGCCGAGCCATACGCCAAGGCCGAGCGGGTACGTCAGGAAAACCAGCAGCAATAGCGCGGTGGGCAGCATGAACAGCAGCCCCAGCGCATGGCGGTTGTTCAGCAGGCGGGAAATCATGGTTCACCTCGCATGGCTCACCTCGCAGGGTTCGGCTCGGAGGGCGCGGCGCCGCCGCGGCGCCCTCATCTCGCTTTCGGCGTTGGTCACTAGGCCTTGTAGTACCGCTGCGCCCGCTCCGCCGCGCGCGCCGCCGCTTCCTTAGGTGTCTTGGAGCCGCTGGCCGCTTCGGCCACCATGTCGACCACGATGTAGTCCGCCATGGCTGCGGCCGAGGCCGTGCCCAGCGGCCCGGCGTGGCCGTTGTCGAGCATCAGCCCGGCGGAATCGCGATAGACGGTGTGCTTGGGGTCGGCCGTCCAGATCGGATTGGCCTCATAGGCCTTGAGCGGCTGGCTGACGTAACCGATGGCGGCTTCCATCCACGGGTTGTACTGCTCCGGCTCCATCATGAACTGCAGGTAGGCCTTGGCTGCGTTCGGGAACTTGGAATACCTGAACAGCATCATCTGCGTGATCTGCATCAGCTCGGTGGGCCTGCCGGGCGTGCCGATGGGGAAGTGCGCGTGCTGGATGTCGCGCGCCATTTCCTGCAGCTTGGGCTCCTTCGAATTCTTGGCTGCGTAGTAGACCGAGATGCCATTGGCGGTCAGGCTGATCTGGCCGTCGAGGAAGGCCTTGTTGTTGGACGGGTCTTGCCACGACAGCGTGCCGGGCACGAAGGTGGCGTAGAGCTGCCTGGCATATTCCAGCGCGGCCCACGTCTCGGGCGAGTTGACCACGACCTTGCCCTTGGTGTCGACCAGCATGCCGCCGTGCGACCACAGCAGCCAGTGTGCCCAGTTGTTGCCGTCGCCCACGGCCTTGCCGAGCGCGAAGCCGCACGGCGTGTTCTTGGCCTTGAGGCCCTGGCACAGCTTGAGGAAGCCGGGGAGGTCCTTGGGCACGGTGTCGAACCCCGCTGCCCTGATGTGGCTCTCGCGATAGACCAGCGCGTTGCCGACCACGCCCAGCGGCAGGCCGATCCACTTGCCGTTGTGCGTGCCGTACTTGCGGCACACGTCGTACCAGCCGCCGTATTTGCCGCCCAGGTAGGTGGCCAGGTCGGTCAGGTCGACCAGCTTTTCAGGGTACTGCTGCGGGTCATCGAACCAGCCAACGATGACGTCCGGCCCGCTGCCGACGCTGGCCGCGACGGCGGCCTTGGGCCGCACGTCTTCCCAGCCTTCGTTGTCGACGCGTACCTCGACGCCGGTCAGCTCGGTGAACTTCTTCGTGTTGGCGTTCCACAGGTCTTCATCGCCCTGCACGAAACGCTTCCAGCGCAGCACGCGCAGCTTGGCGCCGGCTTCCGGCTTGTATTGCAGTGCAGCCGGCGCGGCGAAGGCATGGCCGCCGATCGCCGTGGTGGCGGCAACGGCCGCCGTGGACACCAGGAAATCGCGTCTCGTGAAGTTGCTCGGTGTGCTCATTGCTTTGTCTCCTCCGTGGTCAGGGGCTGCGCCCCGTGCTGGTCATGCCTGCTTCCCGGATCGTCCGCCGCCGCCGGTCCACGCTGCAACAGCGTCTGGCCCGAGTCGGCATCGAACAGATGTGTGTGCTGGTGGTCGGGCACCAGGTTCAGGATGTCGCCCGCGGCGAAGTCATGGCGCTCGCGGAAGATCGAGATGAATTCCGCCTCGCAGAAGCGGGAATAGATCTCGGTGTTGGCGCCGGTGGGTTCGACCACCGACACGCGCGTTTGCAGGCCCTGGCCCGGCATGCCCAGGGTCAGGTGCTCGGGCCGCACGCCGTAGATCACGCGCTGGCCGTCGGTGCCGGCGGTGGCATCGAAGCGCGCGGGCGCCGGCAGGCGCGTGCCGTCGGGAAACTCGACCGCGGCATCGCCGCCACTGCGGCGCAGCACGCCAGGCACGAAGTTCATCGCCGGGGAGCCGATAAAGCCGGCCACGAAGAGGTTGTCGGGATGATCGTAGAGCGCCAGCGGCTTGCCGCGCTGCTCCACGCGGCCGTCACGCATCACCACGATCTGGTCGGCCATGGTCATGGCTTCGATCTGGTCGTGCGTGACGTAGACGGAGGTGGTGCGCAGGCGCTGGTGCAGCTCCTTGATCTCCGCGCGCATCTGCACGCGCAGCTTGGCGTCCAGGTTGGAGAGCGGCTCGTCGAACAGGAACACCTGCGGATCGCGCACGATGGCGCGGCCCATGGCCACGCGCTGGCGCTGGCCGCCCGAGAGCTGGCGCGGGTAACGCTCCAGCAAACTGTCCAGGCCGAGGATGGCGGATGCCTTGGCCACTTTCCGCTTGATCTCTTCCTTGTCGCCCTTGGCGAGCTTGAGCGAGAAGGCCATGTTGTCGTAGACCGTCATATGCGGGTAGAGCGCATAGTTCTGGAACACCATGGCGATATCGCGCTCCTTTGGCGGCAGGCGGTTGACCACGCGGTTGCCGATGGCGATCTCGCCGGTGGTGATCTCCTCCAGCCCGGCGATCATGCGCAGCAGCGTGGACTTGCCGCAGCCCGACGGCCCCACCAGCACGGTGAACTGGCCATCGGCAATATCGATGTCCACGCCGCGGATCACCTGCGTGCTGCCGAAGTATTTCTGGATGCCGCGAATCTGGACCGATGCCATGCGTGGTGTCTCCGTGAGCCGTTCGTGCCCATTCATGCCCGTTCATGCCGGGGGCGGCAGTTCGCCGCGATTGGATTGGATTGCCGTGGTGATTCGTGGGGCGCCAGCGTGCCTCAGTGGTTGTCCTTGGGCACCGCGGCGCCGCTCTTGCCCACCAGGAAATCCATGTCGGCGCCCAGGTTGGCTTGCTGCACGTGCTCGACATACAGGCGCGTCCAGCCGCGCGCCATCGGCAGCGCGGGCGCCTGCCACGCGGCGCGGCGGCGCTGCAGCTCCGCTTCATCGACATGCAGGTGCAGCTTGCGCATGGGCACATCGAGTTCCACCATGTCGCCGTCCTTCACCAGCGCCAGCGGGCCGCCGGCCGCGGCTTCGGGCGCCACGTGCAGCACCACCGTGCCGTAAGCCGTGCCGCTCATGCGCGCATCCGACACGCGGACCATGTCGGTGATGCCCTTGCGCAGCACCTTGGGCGGCAACGGCATATTGCCGGCTTCGGCCATGCCGGGGTAGCCACGCGGGCCGCAGTTCTTCAGCACCAGCACGCAGGTCTCGTCGACGTCGAGCGATTCATCGTCGAGCCGCTGATGCATGTGCTCGCTGTTCTCGAACACCACCGCGCGGCCGGTGTGCTTGAGCAGCGCCGGCGTGGCGGCCGACGGCTTGATCACCGCGCCATCGGGGCACAGGTTGCCGCGCAGCACAGCAATGCCGGCGTTGGCCTTGAAGGGCGCGCCGAAGGCGTGGATGACTTCGCGGTTCCAGTTGGGCGCGTCCTTGCAGTTGTCCCACAACGTCTTGCCGTTGACGGTGAGTGCGTCGCGCGCAAGCACCGACTCCAGTTCGCGGATCACCGCGGGCAGGCCGCCCGCGTAATAGAAATCCTCCATCAGGTGGCGCCCGGACGGCTGCAGGTCGAGCAGGCACGGCAGCTCGTGGCCCAGCGCATCCCAGTCTTCCAGCTTGAGTTCGACGCCGATGCGCCCGGCGATGGCCAGCAGGTGGATCACGGCGTTGGTCGAGCCGCCGATGGCCGCGTTGACGCGGATGGCGTTCTCGAACGCATCGCGGGTCAGGATCTTCGACATCACCAGGTTGTCTTTCACCATCTCCACGATGCGGCGCCCCGACGCGCGCGCCAGCACATTGCGGCGGCCATCCACGGCGGGAATCGCCGCGTTGCCGGGCAGGCTCATGCCCAACGCTTCCACCATGCTGGCCATGGTCGACGCGGTGCCCATCGTCATGCAGTGGCCGTGCGATCGGTGCATGCAGCTCTCGGCCTCGAAGAAGTCCTCCTGCGACATCTGGCCGGCCCGCACTTGCTCCGACATCTTCCACACATCGGTGCCGGAGCCCAGTTCGCCGCCGCGGAACTTGCCGCTCAGCATGGGGCCGCCGGAGACGCCGATGGTGGGCAGGTCGCACGAGGCCGCGCCCATCATCAGCGCTGGCGTGGTCTTGTCGCAGCCCATCAGCAGCACCACGCCATCGATCGGGTTGCCGCGAATCGATTCTTCCACGTCCATGCTCGCCAGGTTGCGAAACAGCATGGCGGTGGGGCGCAGCATGGTCTCGCCCAGCGACATCACCGGGAACTCGAGCGGAAAGCCGCCGGCTTCCCACACGCCGATCTTGACCTGTTCGGCCAGTGTGCGGAAATGCGAGTTGCAGGGCGTGAGCTCGGAGTAGGTGTTGCAGATGCCGATGACCGGACGGCCATCGAACTGGTCGTGAGGGATGCCGCGGTTCTTGAGCCACGAGCGATAGAGGAAGCCATCGCGGTCGAGGCGGCCAAACCAGGCCTGGCTGCGGCGCGTGGGGGGCGTCGGCTTGTCGTCGTTCACTCGGGTCTCCTGCGTCTTTGCGGGGGCCGCGCAGCGACGGCTGGCGCGTAGGCGCTACGTGTGCTGATGCCCGCTTTATTGTGCGCTGCAGATACGGATGCCCACGACTGATTGCACTGCCTTGCCGCATGCATGCCGAGTGAGCGGAGTCTAGTTCACGAGTCTGGACAGGTAAACTGGTATTACCAATTAGTGGTCTTTACCGATGCCGCCGCGCATGCTGCGGCGCGCGATGAATCCGCCTGGACATTCGCTGGCGCGCTGCCTAGACTCCAGCCGGCTGGACAAATGGTCAAACCAATTCCGCCAGACGCTCGGGCTGCACATGCCTATCCATTCGATCGAACCGCAACGCCTATACCGCCAGATCAGCGCCCAGTTGCGCACGCTGATCCAGGCCGGCGAATTTCCGGTGGGCTCGCGCCTGCCGGCGGAGCGGGATTTGTCGGTGCAGCTCGGCGTGAGCCGCCCATCGCTGCGCGAGGCGTTGATCGCGCTCGAGGTCGAGGGCTATATCGAAGTGCGGATGGGCTCCGGCATCTATGTGTGCGAGCCGCCGTCATCCGCCGACGCGGGCTTCGACCTGTCCGGCGAGGAAGGGCCGCTCGAACTGATTCGCGCGCGTGCGCTGGTGGAGGGTGAGGTCGCTGCGCTGGCCGCCAGGAGCGGGCGCAAGGCCCAGTTCGATGCCATCGAGCAAGCCATCGCGCAGATGGCCGCCGAAGCCGCCGCCGGCATCAAGCCGATCGATGCGGATCGCTTGTTCCATGTGCGGGTGGCGCAAGCCACCGGCAACAGCGTGCTGGTGGGCGTGGTGCGCCGGCTCTTCGACTTGCGCCTCGGGCCGCTGTTCGATCAGTTGAACAGCCACTTCGAGACGCCCGAGGTCTGGGCCCAGGCCATCGCCGAGCATCGCGAAGTCCTGGCGGCGCTGCGCGGCAAGGATCCGGAGCGCGCGCGCGCGGTCATGCAGCGGCATATGGATATTGCTTACCGCCGCCTGACATCCAGCCTGACCCGTGCGCGCAAGCGTACTGCCGGCACGCCGGGCGCCAGGAAGGCGTCCTCAGGGGCGTCCTGACGGGCCTTGTGCGGACCGGCTTTGCTACACTTGGCCGATTCCCCCCAATTTCACCCGGATCCGCATGGCACAGTACGTTTTCACCATGAACCGCGTGGGCAAGATCGTCCCGCCCAAGCGTCACATTCTCAAGGACATTTCCCTGTCCTTCTTCCCGGGCGCCAAGATCGGCGTGCTGGGCCTGAACGGCTCGGGCAAGTCGACCGTCCTGAAGATCATGGCTGGCCTCGACAAGGAAATCGAGGGCGAAGCCACGCCCATGCCCAACCTGAACATTGGCTACCTGCCGCAGGAGCCGCAGCTCGATCCCGAGCAAACCGTGCGCGAGTCGGTGGAAGCCGCGCTGGGCGGCGTGTTCGAAGCCCGCAAGAAGCTCGACGAGATCTATGCGGCCTATGCCGAGCCGGACGCGGATTTCGACGCGCTGGCAGCGGACCAGGCCAAATACGAAGCCATCCTGGCGGCCAGCGACGGCAACAACGCCGAGCTGCAGCTGGAGATCGCGGCTGATGCGCTGCGCCTGCCGGCCTGGGATGCCAAGGTGGGGAACCTGTCCGGTGGCGAGAAGCGCCGCGTGGCGCTATGCCGCCTGCTGCTGTCGCGCCCCGATATGCTGCTGCTCGACGAACCCACCAACCACCTGGATGCGGAATCGGTGGAATGGCTGGAGCAATTCCTCACGCGCTTCCCCGGCACCGTAGTGGCGGTGACCCACGATCGCTACTTCCTCGACAACGCCGCGGAATGGATACTGGAACTGGACCGTGGCCACGGCATTCCCTGGAAGGGCAACTACAGCTCGTGGCTGGATCAGAAGGAAGCTCGCCTGAAGCAGGAAGAGTCGACCGAGTCGGCGCGCCAGAAAGCGCTGAACAAGGAGCTGGAATGGGTGCGGCAGAACCCCAAGGGGCGCCAGGCCAAGTCCAAGGCACGTCTCGCGCGCTTTGACGAACTGAACAGCCAGGAATACCAGAAGCGCAACGAAACCCAGGAAATCTTCATCCCCGCGGGTGAGCGCCTGGGCAACGAGGTGATCGAGTTCAACGGCGTGAGCAAGGCCTACGGCGACCGCCTGCTGATCGACGACCTCAGCTTCAAGGTGCCGCCTGGCGCCATCGTTGGCATCATCGGCCCCAATGGCGCGGGCAAGTCGACCTTCTTCCGCATGCTCACCGGCAAGGAACAGCCGGACAGCGGCGAAATCAAGGTCGGCCCGACCGTGAAGATGGCCTACGTGGACCAGAGCCGCGATGCACTCGACGGCAGCAAGACCGTGTTCGAAGAGATCTCCGGCGGCGCCGACGTGCTGACGGTCGGCCGCTATGAGACGCCGTCGCGTGCTTACATCGGGCGCTTCAACTTCAAGGGCTCGGACCAGCAAAAGCACGTGGGCACGCTCTCGGGCGGCGAGCGCGGGCGCCTGCACCTGGCCAAGACGCTGATCTCCGGCGGCAATGTGCTGCTGCTCGACGAACCGTCGAACGACCTCGACGTGGAAACGCTGCGCGCGCTGGAAGACGCGCTGCTGGAGTTCGCCGGGTGCGTGATGGTGATCTCCCACGATCGCTGGTTCCTGGACCGGATCGCCACCCACATTCTTGCCTTCGAAGGCGAGTCGCATGTGGAGTTCTTCCCTGGCAACTATCAGGAGTATGAGGCGGATAAGAAGCGACGTCTGGGTGAGGAGGGGGCTAAGCCTAAGCGGATTCGGTATAAGCCTATTGTTCGGTAAGGGGAGAGAGGGGGGGATGTTGTGGTCTTTGGACTGCAACTGCAACTGCAACTGCCACTGCTTAACAGCAAAGTCAAAGGCAGTTTCACCTCCCCTGCGGGGAGGCGACCTACTTTCTTGTCTCGCCAAGAAAGTAGGCAAAGAAGCGACCCGGATGGGGCGAAAGACTCCTCGTCGCCGGACGAAAAGAGCGGCCGGAGGCCAAACTCGCATCGCCTTAAGGCGATACTCAAACATGGCCTCCTCGTTTCCGCTCTTTTCGCCCGGCGA
>NZ_JBXASU010000034.1:0-74309 GCF_058809705.1 Cupriavidus sp. MPR-AND1C
CCGCTGCCGTGCAAGCTGCTCCGGCCGAGCCGGTGGCTCCGGTGCGGCTCACGCCGCCCAAGCCGCCGGCGGCCGGCGAAGATGGCACGCCGCCGGTGTTCACCGGCGCGTGGCCGGCACTGGCTGCCAGCCTGCCGCTCAAGGGCCTTGCGCAGCAACTGGCCTACCAGAGCGAGCTTGTCCAGGTCGTGGGCCGTACCTTCCACCTGCGCGCGCCGGTGGCGCCCATTACCGAGGCCGGCGTCGTCGAACGCCTGCAGCAGACGCTGGCCGAGCACCTCGGCGCCGAAGTGCGGGTGCAGTGCGAGATTGGCGCGGTGGCCGATACCGCCGCCGCCGCGGATGCGCAGGCGCGCGCCGAGCGCCAGCGCGAAGCGGAGGCCACCATCGAGGGGGATCCCTTCGTGCAGGGTCTGCTGCGCGAGTTCGGTGGCACGATCCTGGAGGGATCGATCCAGCCGCGCGCTGCCTGACCTCTTGTTTCGCCAGGCCGCCGGCGCCCATGACGCGCGGCGGCCCGTAACTTCTATCCAAACGCTAATCAGGAGCACTCCATGATGAAGGGCCAACTGGCCGGGCTGATGAAGCAAGCCCAGCAGATGCAGGAAAACATGAAGAAGATGCAGGAGCAGCTTGCCCTGATCGAGGTCGAGGGCCAGTCCGGCGCCGGCCTGGTCAAGGTGGTGATGACCTGCAAGAACGACGTCAAGCGCGTCTCCATCGACCCCAGCCTGCTCGCCGAAGGTGAAGACAAGGAACTGCTGGAAGACCTGGTCGCCGCTGCGTTCAACGACGCCGTGCGCAAGGCCGAGGCCACCTCGCAGGAAAAGATGGGCTCGATGACCTCCGGCCTGCCGTTGCCCCCGGGCTTCAAGCTGCCGTTCTGAGCCTGACACGGAGCCCGCATGATTCTCGAATCCGCAGTGCTGCCGGTGCGCCCCGGCCAGGAAGCCGCCTTTGAAGCGGCCTTCGGGCAGGCGCGTCATATCATCGCGGGCATGCCGGGCTTTCTTGGGCTTGAGTTGCATCGCGGCATCGAGCAGCCATCGGAGTACCTGCTGACAGTGCGCTGGCGCACGCTGGAAGACCACACCGAGGGTTTTCGCGGCTCGCCGGAATACCAGCAGTGGAAAGCCTTGCTGCATCATTTCTATGAGCCGTTTCCCGCCGTGCTGCATCACTTGCCGGTGGTGAGCATGACTGCATCCGGGGGGGCGGCATGAAGGGTGCCCCCCCGACCTCGCTGCAGGCGCTGATCGAGGCGCTGCGGGTCTTGCCGGGCGTGGGGCCGAAGTCCGCCCAGCGCATGGCTTACCACCTGCTGCAGCACGACCGCGAGGGTGCCCGCAAGCTGGGCGACGCCTTGCGCGGTGCGGCCGACGGCATCAAGCATTGTTCGCGCTGCAATACCTTCACCGAGCAGGAAATCTGCTCGACCTGCCTGGACGAGCGGCGCGACGCCTCGCTGCTGTGCGTGGTGGAGACGCCGTCCGACCAGATCATGATCGAGCAGACGCTGACCTACCGCGGCCAGTATTTTGTGCTGATGGGCCGGCTCTCGCCGCTTGACGGCATCGGCCCGCGCGAAATCCACCTGGACCGGTTGCTGGCGCGCGCCACCGACCCCGCCATGGGCGGCCCGGTGACGGAGGTGATCGTCGCCACCAATTTCACGAGCGAAGGCGAGGCCACGGCGCACTATGTTGGCGAGATGCTGAAAGCGCGCGGCCTCAAGGTGTCGCGCCTGGCGCGCGGCGTGCCAGTGGGCGGCGAGCTCGAGTACGTCGATGCCGGCACCATTGCCCGCGCGGTGATGGACCGGCGCACGGTGTAGCCGTGCCCGATCGCATTGCCATGCCCGGGTCCGTGCGCAGGGCCGCAACCGCATGAATCTCGCCCGTTTCGACCTTGTCACGCTTGGCCTGTTCGTGGCCGTGGCCCGCCAGGGCAGCATTTCCGCCGGCGCGCGCCAGTCTCACCTGGCGGTGGCGGCTGCCAGCAAGCGCATTTCCGACCTGGAGGCCGCCGTTGGCGCGCCGCTGTTCTTTCGCCATGCGGCCGGGGTGCAGCTGACCGAGGCCGGGCAGGCCTGCTTCCATCATGCGCTGACCATCCTGCAGGACGTGGAGCGCATGGCCGGCGTGATGTCGGACTACGCCAGCGGCGTGCGCGGCCAGGTGCGTGTGTGCGCCAATACCTCGGCCATCACGCAGTTCCTGCCCGACGACCTGGCGACCTTCATGGCGCTGCATCCCACCATCCGCATCGAGCTCGAAGAGCAGAACAGCAGCGAGATCGTGGCCGCGCTGGTGGAAAACCGCGCGGACGTGGGCATCTTTGCCGACCGCACGCCCAGCGCGGGCCTGGTCACGGTGGAGTACCGGCAGGACGAACTGGTGCTGGTTACGCCGCCGGGCCATCCGCTGTCCGAGCGCGGACCCGTGCGCTATGCGGACACGCTGGAGTATGACTTCGTCAGTTTGCCGCAGGTCACCTCGCTGGCGGCTCGCTTGCTGGAGGAAAGCAGCCGGCTGGACCGGCCTTTCCGCTTGCGCATCCAGGTGCGCAGCTTCGACGCCATGTGCCGCATGGTGATGGCTGGGTTGGGCGTGGGTGTGCTGCCGCGCATCGCGGCCGAGCCGCATGTGCAGTCGATGGGTTTGTCGCTGGTGGGGCTGCAAGATGCGTGGGCCCGCCGCACGCTGCTGATCGGCATGCGTGACCCCGCGGGGCTGACGGTGTCCGCGCGGCTGCTCATCACCCATCTCTGCGGCGACCGCGCGCCGTTCTGAAGCCCTGGCGGGCTTTGTCGTGGCTCGGTCGGGGCTTTCGCGTTCCGAGAAGGCCCGCTTCTCCGAATGCCGATTCCGCCAGCCGCCCGGCTGGGGCACACTGCGTCGAAACAAGGCGCGCTGCCAGCTGCGCCTGCCGCGGCGCTTCCCAACGGCATGCGCCTGCTGTAACCCACACCGCACGGAGACACCCCCGCCATGGCGCGACAGATCCTTGAAGGCATTCGGGTCCTCGAACTCGGGCAACTGATTGCCGGCCCCTTCGCCGCCAAGACCCTCGCCGATTTCGGCGCCCACGTGGTCAAGGTGGAGCCGCCCGGACACGGCGACCCGCTGCGCAAATGGCGCATGCTTTACGAGGACACCTCCGTCTGGTGGGAAGCGCAATCGCGCAACAAGCAATCCATCTGCATCGACCTGCGCAATCCGGAGGGGCAGGCCGTGGTGCGCAAGCTGGCCGCCGAGGCTGACGTGCTGATCGAGAACTTCCGTCCGGGCACCATGGAAAAATGGGGCCTGGGCTATGAAGCGCTGCGCGCGGAAAACCCCGGCCTGATCATGGTGCGCGTGTCCGGCTACGGCCAGACCGGCCCGAAGAAGGACGAGCCGGGCTTTGCGGCGGTGGCCGAGGCCATGGGCGGCCTGCGCTACCTCACGGGCGAGCCGGGCCGTGCCCCGGTGCGCGCCGGCCTGTCGCTAGGCGACACCATTGCTGGGCTGCATGGCGCGCTCGGCGTGCTGCTGGCGCTGTACGAGCGCGATGCGCGCGGCGGTGAAGGGCAGGTGATCGACGTGGCGCTGTACGAGTCGCTGTTCAACCTGAGCGAAAGCCTGCTGCCGGAGTATTCGGCGTTTGGTGCCGTGCGCCAGCCGGCTGGCGGCGCCTTGCCTGGCATCGCGCCGTCCAACGCCTATCCCTGCGCCAGTGGCGAGTACGTGCTGGTGGCCGCCAACGGAGACGCCATTTTCAAGCGCCTGATGCACGCGATCGGCCGCGCCGACCTGGGCGACGACCCGGCGCTCGCGCGCAACGACGGCCGCGTGAAACGCGTCGACGAGATCGATGCCGCCATCACCGCGTGGACCCGCACGCAAAGCGTGGAAGACGCGCTGGTGGTGCTCAAGCAGGCCGAAGTGCCATCCGGGCGCATCTACACCGTCAAGGACATCTCGGAAGACCCGCACTACCGTGCGCGCGGCGTGATCGAGAGCGTGACCGCGGCCAGCGGCCTGAGCGTCGAAGTGCCGGGCATCATCCCCAAGCTTTCGGCCAGCCCAGGCGCCATCCACGACCGTGCGCCCACGCTGGGCGAACACACGGACAGCGTGCTGGCGGCGGCCGGCTTCGACGCTGCCACCATCGCTGACATGCGCGCACGCGGGGTGGTGGCATGAACGCGTCATCCATGCTGCGCGGCCCGGCCCGCATCGAGATCAACGAAGTCGCACCGCGCGACGGCCTGCAGATCGAGCCGGCCGTGGTGCCGACCGATGCCAAGGTCGCCTTCCTCGACGCCTTGTCCGCCTGTGGCTTTGCACGCATCGAAGCCACGTCGTTTACCTCGGCCAAGGCCATCCCCGCGTTGGCCGATGCCGAGGCGGTCATGCTCCGCATGCAGCGCGGCGCGGGCGTGCGCTACACCGCGCTGGTGCCGAACCTGCGCGGCCTGGAGCGCGCGTTGTCGTGCCGGCCCGATGAGCTCAACCTGGTGATGTCGGCCAGCGAGACGCATAACCGCGCCAACCTGCGCATGACGCGCGCCCAGTCGCAAGCGCAGTTGCTGGCCATGATCGAGGCGGCTAACGCGGCAGGTGTGCCGGTCAATGTTTCGCTGTCCACCGTGTTCGGCTGCCCCTTCGAGGGCGAGGTCGATGCCGATGCCGTGATGGCGCTGGCCGAGTCCTTCGCCCATGCCGGCGCGGCCGGTATCACGCTATGCGACACCACCGGCATGGCGTATCCCACGCAGGTGGCGGCGCTGTGCGAGCGTTTCCAGCGAAGCCTGCCGCAGGCGGGCCTCACCATTCACCTGCACAACACCCGCGGCATGGGCCTGGCCAACGCGCTGGCCGCCTGGCAGACAGGCGTGACCCGCTTCGATGCCGCCGCCGGCGGTCTCGGCGGTTGCCCCTTTGCGCCCGGCGCCAGCGGCAACGTCAGCACCGAAGAGCTGGTGCATATGTTCGATGCCATGGGCGTGGACACCGGCGTAGACCTGGCGCGCCTGCTCGACGTGGTGGCGGGCTTGCCCGCGTTGGTCCAGCGTGACACCGACAGCCAGTTGCTGCGCGCGGGCACGCGCCTGCGCATGCACCAGGCGCCGGCCTGGCTGGCCGAGCATTTCGTCGGGCAGGGCTGACACCGGGGCTGATGCCAGGGCTGACAGCGGGCCCGCCGCAAGAATCCCGAAAGACGGGTGCGCACCGCACGGCGAGAGCTGGCGGGCGCTGAACAGAAAACCAAAATCAACAAGCACCAAGCAGGAGACACTTCATGCCTCGCAATCCGGCATCCGCCATCGCACGTCCCCAATCGTTCCAGTGTGCATCCGGCGCGCGCCGCAAGACGCTCGCCGCCGCCGTGGCGCTGGCTGCCGCCGGCCTGGCCGGCACCGCCGCATGGGCGCAGGACGGCGCCTACCCGACGCGCCCGGTCACGTTGGTGGTGTCCGCCGCTGCCGGCGGCACGACCGACCTGGCCGCGCGCATGATCTCCGAGCCCCTGTCCAAGGCCCTCGGGCAGCCGGTGGTAGTGGACAACCGCCCCGGTGGCTCGGGCGGCATTGCCGCGCAGACGGTGGCGCGCGCCAAGCCGGATGGCTACACCCTGATGGTGCAGTACTCGGGCTACCAGGTCATCTCGCCGCTGCTGGTGAAGAACGCGTGGGACCCTGTGAAGGATTTCTCCCCGGTCGCCAACATCCTCTCGGCGCCGCAGGTGCTGGTGGTGCGCCCGAGCTTGCCGGTGAAGACGCTCAAGGAACTGGTGGCCTATGCCAAGGCCAACCCCGACAAGCTCAACTACGCGTCGTCGGGCAACGGCTCGCTGCAGCATGTTTCCACCGAATTGCTGAACCAGATGGCCGGCATCCGGATCACCCATGTCCCATACAAAGGCACCGGCCCGGCCATGACCGACCTGCTGGGCGGTTCGGTGGATCTCACCATCACCACGCCGCCGCCCCTGATGGGGCATATCGCGGGCGGCAAGCTGCGAGCGCTGGTGGTCACCAGCAAGCAGCGCCTGCCCAGCCTGAAGGACGTTCCCTCCGCGCCGGAAGCGGGCTACCCCGATCTCGATGTGTCGTCCTGGTTCGCCATGTACGCGCCGGCCGGCACGCCCAAGCCGATCATCGACAAGCTCGCCGACGAGATCGAGCGCATCATGCAGACCGAGGCTTTCCGCAAGAAGGCTGAGGAGCTCGGCGCCGAGGCGAAGTTCATGGGCCCGCAGCAACTCGCGACCTATCAGCGCAACGAGCTGGTCCGCTGGGCCAAGGTCATCAAGGCGGCCGACATCCACGCGGAATGATGCCTGCGCCCAGGGCGCAGACAGTAAGCCGGCCGAAAGGCTCGCACTGTATCTTCGATGCCCACACGCTGGCGCGGACGCCGGCGTGGCATAGGTGTTGATCCCGATGCGGCCCTTTGCGGCATCGGCTAGCATCGCAACTTGCCGCTGCGCGGCACTACGCAAGCCGTAGCACATGCGGCATGCATCAGCGCGAGACGTGCAGTTGACGGGTAATCAGGTAGGAGAGAAAAATGTATAACAAGAAATTCTGGAAGCAGGCGCTGCTCGCGCTGGCGCTGTTCCTTGCGGGCTGGTTCACCTTTGGCGGCTACGCCCAGGCACAGGGCAAGCCCGAGAAGACCAAGGTCACCATCGCCGTGGGCGGCAAGAACCTGTTCTATTACCTGCCGCTGACCATTGCCGAGCGCCTCGGCTACTTCAAGGATGAAGGGCTCGACGTCGAGATCGTCGACTTCGCCGGCGGTGCCAAGGCGCTGCAGGCCGTGGTGGGCGGCAGCGCCGATGTGGTTTCCGGCGCCTACGAGCACACTATCAACCTGCAGGCCAAGGGCCAGCAGTACCAGGAATTCGTGCTGCAGGGCCGCGCCCCGCAGATCGTGCTGGTGGTCTCCAACAAGACCATGCCCAACTTCAAGTCGGTGGCCGATCTCAAGGGCAAGAAGATCGGCGTGACCGCGCCGGGTTCCTCCACCAACATGATGGCCAACTTCGTGCTGGCAAAAGCCGGCCTGAAGGCATCGGACGTCTCCTTCATCGGTGTCGGCGCCAGCGCTGGCGCGGTGGCGGCCATGCGCTCCGGCCAGATCGACGCGATGGCCAACCTCGATCCGGTGGTGTCGATGCTGACCCAGAAGAACGAAGTGCACATCGCCTCTGACACCCGCACGCTGAAGGACACCCAGGCTGTCTTCGGCGGCAATATGCCGTCGGGTTGCCTGTACGCGTCCACCGCCTTTATCCAGCAGAACCCGAACACCACGCAGGCCATGACCAACGCCATGGTGCGCGCGCTCAAGTGGCTGCAGAAGGCAGGCCCGTCGGACATCGTCAAGACCGTGCCGGAAAGCTACCTGCTGGGCGACCGCGCGCTGTACCTGTCCGCCTGGGAAAAGGTCAAGGAAGCCATCTCGCCGGACGGCACCATGCCGGCCGACGGTCCCAAGACCGCGCTCAACACGTTGCAACAGTTCGACCCGGACCTGAAGGGCAAGGCCATCAAGCTGGAAAACACCTTCACCAACACCTTCGTGCAGAAGGCGAACGCCAAGTACAAGTAAGGCATCGCCTGCGCCCCGGGTGCCGGCGGCCCGCTGCGTGCAGCGGGCCTTTGCATTGGCGCTTGCCGATGCCATCCATGGCATCCGGCGCGCCGTCCTGAACCTGTTCCCACGTCATTACTATCGCGCGGAGCCAGCGTGCCTGCATTCGCACCCGTTGCGCCATTCAGCACCGTATCCGCCAAGAGCCTGCCATGAGCACTCCCGCACTTTCCCTCGACAACGTCACCTGCACCTTCGTCTCCCGCGACGACCGTAGCCAGCGCTATACCGCCGTCAAGGAGACCACCCTGGACATCCAGCCCGGCGAGTTCGTCTCCGTGGTGGGGCCGACCGGCTGCGGCAAGTCCACCTTGCTGAATGTGGGGGCCGGCTTGCTGCAGCCTTCGATCGGCGAGGTACGGGTGTTCGGCGAGCCGCTGCGCGGCATCAACACCCGCGCCGGCTACATGTTCCAGGCCGAGGCCCTGATGCCGTGGCGCAGCGCGCTCGACAACGTCATTGCCGGGCTTGAGTTCCGCGGCATGGCGCGTGCCCAAGCGCAGCGGGAGGGCGAGGCCTGGCTGCGCCGCGTCGGCCTGGGCGGGTTTGGCGACCGCTATCCGCACCAGCTCTCCGGCGGCATGCGCAAGCGCGTGAGCCTGGCCCAGACGCTGATACTGGATCCGGACATCATCCTGATGGACGAGCCATTCTCCGCGCTCGACATCCAGACCCGCCAGTTGATGGAAAACGAGGTGCTGGAGTTGTGGGCGGCCAAGCGCAAGGCAGTACTGTTCATCACCCACGATCTTGACGAGGCCATCGCCATGAGCGATCGCGTGGTGGTGCTGTCGGCCGGTCCCGGCACGCACCCGATCGGCGAGTTCGCCATCGATCTGCCGCGTCCGCGCGACGTGGCCGAGATCCGCAACCATCCCCGCTTCATCGAGCTGCACGCGGCCATCTGGGACGTGCTGCGCGAGGAAGTCCTCAAGGGCTACGCGCAGCAGCGCAAAGTGGCCTGAGATGGCACGGCGCGCTTCGTTCCCATTCAATCCGGTCTGATTTCAATTCGAGTTTCGATTCCCATGGCTTTCCGTCCCGACTCCAAGGGCATGCTGCGATTCTGGCAGCTGCTCGTCCTCGTTGTGATCCTCGGTGCCTGGCATGCCGCCACGCGCTCGCAGCAGGTCGCCTTCTTCTTCGGTGAGCCGCTGATGGTGGCCCAGCGCATCTGGAACTGGTTCGTGGTCGAGCGCGACATCTACGTCCACCTCGGCGTGACCCTGATCGAGACGCTGCTGGCCTTCGGCATCGGCACGGCCGCGGGCCTCGGCGTTGGACTGTGGCTGGCGCTCAGCCCGCTCACCTCGGCCATCCTCGACCCCTATATCAAGGCGATGAACTCGATGCCGCGCGTGATCCTGGCGCCGATTTTCGCCGTCTGGTTTGGCCTGGGCATCTGGTCAAAGGTGGCGCTGGCAGTGACGCTGGTGTTCTTCATCGTGTTCTTCAACGTCTACCAGGGCGTCAAGGAAGTCAGCCCCGTGGTGCTGGCCAATGTGCGCATGCTGGGCGCGAACCGCAAGCAGCTGCTGCGCCATGTCTACCTGCCGAGCGCGACCAGCTGGGTATTTTCCTCATTGCATACGTCAGTTGGCCTGGCCTTCGTGGGCGCGGTGGTGGGCGAGTACCTGGGCTCGGCGCGTGGCGTCGGCTACCTGATCCTGCAGGCCGAGGGCACCTTCGACATCAACACCGTGTTTGCGGGCATCGTGGTGCTGACCGCGGCGGCGCTGATGCTGGATACGCTGGTCGGCAGCGTAGAGAAGCGGCTGATGAAGTGGCAGCCCAAGAGCGGGGAGACCGAGCGGCTGTAAGCCAGCTGTCGGCCTGGAGTCCGGACGATGGCGAGAGCGAGCCGGAGCACGGTGGAAGTTGGTTGAAATTATTGTTTTACAATAATATTTGTTTGTAAAGCAATCATTTCTACATAGAATCACGGCTTGCTCACCGTCGCCGGAGTTGCCATGCATCCCCCTGTTTCCTCACGCATCGTCGGTGTCAGCCAGCGCCTGGCTGCGCTGAGCCTGCTGGTGGTGGTCATGCTGTTGCTCAACGCTGCCAGTTGGCTGGTGCCGGTGGTTGCGCGCCCCGGTGGCCTTCGCTTTGGCCTGAGCGAGCGGATCGTGTCGCGGCTTGCGCTGGACCTGGTCAGCGACCTGGAGCAGGAACACCGCCAGTTCGTCTAAACCAGCGTGATGCCCAATGCTGAGCGCGGCGCGCACGCCACGCGCCGCCGGCAGTGGCTGATCGTGGTGGCACTGGTGCTGGTGGCGCATGGGCTGGTGCTGGGTCCTGTGCCCTGGCCGGCACGGCAGGCCTCGCTCTCGTTGCCTCGGCAGGGCGAGCAGGACCGGCGGGCCATGCAGTGGGTGGCTGTGTTGCCGTTCACCAGGCCGCCCACGCCCGCTGCCACCGCCAAGCCCGCTGCATCCTCCCGCAAGTCGCAGGCCTTGTCTGCGCCTCGGCCTGAGCGCGCGTCCGCTGTTGCGGATCGCGCCGCGCTGGCAACAAGGCCTGGCCGGGAGCCGGTCGCAGCGATGGCTTTGCCGCCCGGGGCGGGCGCACCTTTCAACCGTTCGAGCGCGGCCGGTGTGCCCATGCTGCCGCTGGCACCGATGCGTTCCGCAGATCCGGCATCTGCCAACAGCGTGGCGCGGGACAACATCGCCCGCAGTCGTCAGCGGGGCGAGGCCGTTTTCGAGCGCGCTGCCTCTGACGCGATGGCCTCGCCTGCGCAGCGGCTTGCCGCGGGCGTGGCCGCGGCCGCGCAGGGCGAAGCGCTTGTCGAGTCTCAGGTGGGCACGAATCGCACCGCGCGCGTGCGCAGCGCGGCAGGGACTTACTGCTTGCGCATGAAGGATCCAAGCCTGAAGGTCGATCCGTTTCGACAGGAGCTGGCGCTGCCGGCCAATTGCCCGCCTTAGAGGCCATTTCAAAAAGATCCTGGCGTCGTTGCGCAGCCTTGGCCGATCCAGTTGCACTGTCTGCGGCCGCGCGCCTGGCCAGAACCGCTTCGCTTCATTTTGAAACCTCTTGATGGTTCCGCCAGCTTTGGCGCGACGCGAGCCCGGCCCCGGCGCCCGCCACCGCGGTCACCGCAAAGCGCACGCTGACGGTCAGGCCGCCGCCGGGGGTATCCTCAAGCGCTACCGTGGCGCCATGGGCGCGCGCGATCTGGCGCACGATCGGCAGGCCCAGGCCGCTGCCGTCCTGCTCCGAGGTGGATTCGCCGCGATAGAAGCGCTGGAATACCTTGTCGCGTTCGCCGGCGGCAACGCCCGGGCCGCTATCCACCACTTGCAACAACGGCTGGTTCTCCGGACCCGCCACGCGGACCGTCACCTGCGCGCCGGGGCCGGCATAGCGGATCGCGTTATCCACGAGGTTGCCGGTCAACTCCCGCAGCAGTTCCGCTTGCCCCAAGACTTGCACCGGCGCATC
The DNA here is from genome assembly GCF_058809705.1 of Cupriavidus sp. MPR-AND1C. Classification (NCBI taxonomy): domain Bacteria; kingdom Pseudomonadati; phylum Pseudomonadota; class Betaproteobacteria; order Burkholderiales; family Burkholderiaceae; genus Cupriavidus; species Cupriavidus sp. MPR-AND1C. The sequence goes on from NZ_JBXASU010000034.1 coordinate 11,094, forward strand.
GGCTTCGAAGCCCAGGTCGACCTGGCCGGCCCGCGCCACCGGTGTCCATTCGAGGGCCACGTCCCTGGCCAGCGTATCTAGGCGCAAAGGCAGCAATGCCGGCGCGTAGCCGCTGTCCGGTTCCAGGCGCGATAGCGAAAGCAGTTGCTGCACGCCCTTGGCGGCGTGGCGCACGGTATCGTGCAGCGGCCTTACGTGGCGAAGGATGCGGTCGCCATCGCGCTCGCGCAGCGCCAGTTCCGACTGCGCCTGCATGATGGCCAGCGGGGTCTTCAACTGGTGGGCGGCATCGGCAAAGAAGCGCTTGCGGGCCAGCAACATGCGATGCAGGCGTGCGACGTACTGGTTGATTGCCTCGACCAGGGGCTTCATTTCGGCGGGCAGGTCTTTTTGCTCCAGCGGCGCCAGGTCGTCGGCGCCGCGTTCGGCCACCGCGGCGCTGAGCCGGTGCAGTGGCCGCAGGCCGCGCCGCACGCCGAACCACACGATGCCCAGCGCCAGCGTGACCAGTACCATTTCCTGTTGCAGCGAGCCGGCCAGGATCTCGTGCGCCAGCGACTGGCGCGGCTCGATGGTCTCGCCGACCAGCACCCAGACCAGCCGCGCCTGCCCCGACGGCATGTCGCGCACCGGCAGCGGCTGCGCTGCCATGCGCACCGGCTCGCCGCGGAAAACGGCGTCGTAGAAGACGGTCTTGTAGAGCGGCTGCTTTGGCGCGGCCGGCATCGGCAGGTCGTCGTAGCCGGTCAGCGTGGCGCCGTGCTCGTCGCGAATCACATAGTAGATCCGGCTGCCGGCCTCGGACTCGAAGATTTCCAGCGCCAGGTAAGGCACGTCGATGGCGAGGCGGCCCTCATGCAGGCGGATGCCTTCGCGCATCGATTTGAGCGAGGCTTCCAGCGTGCGGTCGAACGCCACGTGGGCGGCGTCCATCGCACGGTGATAGGTCATCCATGCGTCCATTGCCAGCAGGGCGAGCAACGGCAGCAGCAGCCAGAGTGACAGTTGCAGGCGCAGGTTCGGGACTCTCATCGGGCAGCCGGCGTGGCCATGTTCGCTTGCGCGCCGGCATCGAGCAGGTAGCCCAGCCCGCGCAGGGTCACGATGGCCACGCCGCTGCCTTCGAGCTTCTTGCGCAGGCGGTGCACGTAGATTTCGATGGCGTCCGGGTTGACCGATTCGTCGATGCCGAAAATCTTCTCCGACATGGCTTCCTTGTTGACAGCGCGTCCGTCGCGCAGCATCAGCACCTCAAGCACGGCGCGCTCGCGCCGGGTCAGCGCCAGGGGCTCGCCGCCCAGCACGAAGGCGCGGCTGACGCCGTCATAGCACAGCGGGCCACATTGCAGTTGCGTGCTCTCGTGACCAAAGCTGCGGCGTATCAGCGCGCGCGCGCGGGCCTCCAGCTCAGACAGGTCGAACGGCTTGGACAGGTAGTCGTCCGCACCAAGGTTGAGCCCCTTCACACGGTCTTCGACCGAGCCGTGCGCGGTCAGGATCAGCACGGGCATGGCATTGCGCCGTTGCCGCAGGCGCCGCAGCACCTCCAGGCCATCGAGCTTGGGCAAGCCCAGGTCGAGGATGACCAGCGCGTAGTCCTGGGTCGAGAGCAGGTGATCGGCTGCGCGGCCATCGTGCATGCAGTCCACGGCGAAGCCCGCCTGGCTGAGCGCCTCGACCAGGGCATTCGCCAGCATCACATTGTCTTCAACGAGCAGGATTCGCATTCTCTTGGCGGGCAGGGCGCCCAGGTGAAATCGGTAAAAGCGGGGAGGGCCGCGAACGCGGGCCGCGCTGAGAAATACAGGTATCCGGCCCGACTTTGAAGCTAGGGAAACCCCCAACCCCGAACGCGGGCGCGGCGATGAAATCCGTCGAATTTCGAAAGCGAACTGAAAGTGCGCCTGCCATACCATGCGTGCCATCCCGGGCGCCTGCCCGGACATCACCACAACAATCACACGTCACAAATCACAAGAGGAGACAGCATGAAGCTGAAATCGATCGCGCTGGCGGCAGTCGGCATGAGCCTGGCCGGTGGCGCTGCGGCGCAATCCAGCGTGACCCTGTACGGCATCATGGATGCCGGCATCGAATACGCCAGCCATGCCGGCCCGAATGGTTCCGTGCTCAAGATGACCTCGGGCGGCAAGAACACATCGCGCTGGGGCATGCGCGGCAGCGAGGACCTTGGTGGTGGGCTCAAGGCACTGTTCCAGCTGGAGAGCGGCATCGCCATCGATACAGGCCGGCTGGATTCCGACGGCACGCTGTTCGATCGGCGCGCCATTGTTGGCTTGTCCGGCAAGTACGGCCAGGTGGTACTGGGCCGCACCTTCACCACCACCTACGATTTCATGCTGCCGTTCGACCCGATGGGCTACGCGCCGAATTACTCGTGGGCGACCTCGGCGACCGCTACCGGCGACCGCAAGGATGGCCTGTTCTCGCGCGCGTCCAACGCGATCCGCTACGACGGCACTTTTGGTGGCGTGAAGCTGGGCGCCACGGTGGCACTGGGCGAAGTGGCCGGCAGCTTCAAGCGTTCGTCCAAGTACGATCTCGGCGTGGGCTACAGTGCCGGCGGCTTTGCCGCGGCCGCCACCTGGGACCGCCAGAACGGCGCAGGCACCAGCACCACGCCCGCCGATGTCACGGACTACATTCAGGGCATCCACGCTGGCGCCAGCTATGACTTCGGCGACCTGAAGCTTTACGCGGGCTACCGCAACTACAAGCGGACCTTCACCACGGCAGCCGCGTCTCACCGCAGCGATATGTACTGGGGCGGCGCGTCGTATGACTTCACGCCGGCGTTCACGTTGTATGGCGCGGTCTACAAGCAGAATATCAAGGGCGGCAGCGATGCCGATCCGATCCTGTTCTCGATGCGCGCGCAGTACGCGCTGTCAAAGCGCACCACGGCTTACCTGTCGGGCGGCTATGCCAAGGCGCGCAACGGGCAGAATGTGAGCTTGTCCCGGGACTTCATCGGCTATGCAAACAATCAGGTGGGGGTGACCGCCGGCTTGCAGCATCGCTTCTGATGCGCGCGGTGGTGGTTGCGTGAAACGCCTCTGAGCAAAAAAAAAGCGCCTGGTGCTACGGCCCCAGGCGCTTTTTCTGCTCCTGCACGGCGCCAGAGGCGCGCAACGTCAGGGCACGATGACGATCTTGCCGGTGACCTTGCGGGCTTCCATGTCTTTCAGGGCTTGCGGCGCCTGCTCCAGCGGATAGCGCGCGGAGATATGCGGGCGGATCTTGCCTTCCTTCATCCAGCCCAGCATCTGCGCCATGTTGGCTTGGTTGGCCTTGGGCTCGCGCCGCGCGAAGTCACCCCAGAACACGCCCACCAGCGAGGCCCCCTTGAGCAGCGCCAGGTTCAGCGGGAGCTTGGGGATTTCGCCATTGGCGAAGCCCACCACCAGGTAGCGGCCGCGCCAGCCGATCGAGCGGAAAGCCGGCTCGGCGTAGATGCCGCCCACCGGGTCATAGATCACGTCGGGGCCGCGGCCATCGGTCAGCGCCTTCACGCGTTCGCGCAGGTCTTCGGTGCTGTAGTTGATCAGCGCATCGGCGCCATGGTCCTTGCAGACCGCGAGCTTTTCGTCGGTGGAGGCGGCAGCGATCACGCGCGCGCCGATGGCCTTGCCGATTTCGATGGCCGCCAAGCCCACGCCGCCAGCAGCGCCGAGCACCAGCATGGTCTGGCCCGCCTTGAGCTCACCGCGGTCGATCACCGCGTGGTGCGAGGTGCCGTAGGTGAGGGTGAAGGCCGCAGCGGTCTCGAAGTCGATGCCCGGCGGCATCGGCACCACGGCGGCGGCGGGGGCCTTGGCCTGCGAGGCGAATGCGCCGTTGCCCAGGTAGGCGATGACATTGTCGCCGGGTTTGACGTGCGTCACGCCCTCGCCCACCGCGTTGACCACGCCGGCCAGTTCCGAGCCGGGTGAGAAGGGCAGTTGCGGCTTGGCCTGGTATTTGTTCTGGATGATGAGGACGTCGGGGAAATTCACGCCAGCCGCCTTCACGTCGATGACGACTTCGCCCGCGCCGGGCACCAGGTCAGGCAGGGTTTCGAGCACCAGCGAATCAGGCGGGCCCCAGGCTTTGCAAAGTACGGCTTTCATCATGTCTCCGGTGATATGTTCGATGCCCGGCAGAAGACGGCGCAAAAGGGTGCATGCGCGGTGCACGCGTGGTCCATGCCAGTTGCGCCAGGCAGGCCCGGGCAAGTGTAGCGCAAAAATAGCACGATCGTTCTGTTACAAGCTGGCGAGGCGCCGGCGGGTACTGGTTTTGCGGCAGGATTTGCACTGCGGACAGGCCGCTTGCGGCAGCCTTGTCAGGTACAATCCCGGCCATGCATATCCTCCTCGCAAACGATGACGGTTACCTGGCGCCGGGGCTAGCCGCGCTACATGCCGCGCTGGCGCCGCTGGCGCGCATCACGGTGATTGCACCCGAGCAAAATCACAGCGGTGCTTCCAACTCGCTGACCTTGCAGCGGCCACTGTCCATCTATGAAGCCCGGGAGGGCGTGCAGAAAGGGTTCCGCTTCGTCAACGGCACGCCGACCGATTGCGTGCATATCGCGCTGACCGGCCTGCTGGACGAGAAACCCGACCTGGTGGTGTCCGGCATCAACCAGGGCCAGAACATGGGCGAGGACGTACTGTATTCCGGTACCGTCGCCGCCGCCATCGAGGGCTTCCTGCTCGGCATTCCCTCAATCGCCTTTTCGCAGGTGGACAAGGGCTGGACCCATCTTGACGCCGCCGCGCGCGTGGCACGCGACATCGTCGAGCGCTATATCGCCAGGCCCTCGGCCGAGCCGTTCCTGCTCAACGTCAATATTCCCAGCCTGCCGTTTGAACACCTCAAAGGCTACCGTGCCACCCGGCTCGGCAAGCGCCATCCGTCCCAGCCGGTGATCACGCAGGTCAACCCGCGCGGCGATACCAACTATTGGATCGGCCCCGCCGGCGACGCGCGCGATGCGAGCGAGGGCACGGATTTCCATGCCACGGGCGAAGGCTTCGTGTCGCTGACCCCTTTGCAGCTGGACCTGACTCATCGCGGGCAGCTCGAGCAGATCAACCAGTGGCTGGCATAAGCTCTTGCCCGCGTAGTAGCCGGCCGTCATGAGTTCCGTCCCGCGTCGCCCAAAATTTCCCCTGTCGCTGGACGCGGTGGTCGAGCGCAAGCCCGCGCCGGCGCGTACCGCTGGCATGCCTGCCGTGGGCGGCGCGCGCGGCGCGGCGATGGCCGCCAAATCGCGCGCGGCCAAGGCGCCTGCTGCGCCCACCCCGGCAGCGAGCGCCGTGCAGGCGCGCGCCAGTGCCGCCACGGCGGGCGGTGGCGGCATGGCCTCGGAACGCGCGCGTGGCGCGCTGGCGGCGCGGCTGCGCGCGGCCGGCATCCGCGACGACCGCGTGCTCGACGCGATTGCCACCATCCCGCGCCACCTGTTTGTCGAGCCCGGCCTGTCGTCGCAGGCGTATGAAGATGCGGCGTTGCCGATCGGCCACCAGCAGACCATCTCCAAACCGTCGGTGGTGGCTCGCATGATCGAGCTGCTGCGCGATGGGCTCGGCGCGGATGAGCCGCTGGAGCGTGTGCTGGAAATCGGCACCGGCTGCGGCTATCAGGCGGCCGTGCTGAGCCTGGTGGCGCGGGAAGTGTTCTCCATCGAGCGGATTCGTCCGCTGCACGAACAAGCCAAGGCGAACTTGCGGCCGCTGCGGGTGCCAAACCTGCGCCTGCATTATGGCGATGGCATGCTGGGTTTACCCCAGGCTGCGCCGTTTTCGTCGATTATCCTGGCGGCAGCCGGCATGGAGGTGCCTCAGGCATTGCTGGAGCAGCTTGCCATCGGCGGGCGGCTGATCGCGCCAGTGGCGGTGCCTCCCTCCGCCGGCGGGCCAGGGCAGACCGTCACGCAGCAATTATTGTTGATCGAGCGGCGTAACCGGCATCGATTTCACCGGACCGCGCTTGAAGCCGTTTTCTTTGTGCCATTAAAATCGGGCACTATCTGAGTCGAACTATGCACAATATCGTGAACACGGAACGTTTCGCCCGCGCCGGGCAGCTCGCTACCGCCTCCTTGCTGCTGGCCTTGCTGGCCGCCTGCGCCTCCTCGCCCATGCCGGCGCCCGTGGTGGATCGCACCTCCGGAGCCGGCGTCGCCGGTGTCGTCCCGCTGGAGCCCGCGCCGCCTGGGTACTATCGCGTCAAGCGAGGCGATACGCTTTATCGAATCGCGCTCGAGAACGGCCAGTCCTATCGCGAGGTCGCGGCCTGGAATTCGCTGGCCAACGCCAACCAGATCGAAGTGGGTCAATTGTTGCGTGTGGCGCCTCCTGGTGCCGACGTCAACGCGGGCACCGGCGTAGCCACCATGCCGGTGACGCCGGGCGGCGTGCAGGGTCAGCCGATCGACCAGGCGCGTCCTGTGCCCACGCCGGTTCCGCCGACAGCCACGGCTGGCGGGGCTTCCACGCCCGTGGCGGCGGCCTCCGCGCCGGCCGCCGACGGCTCGGTCAAGCTGGCTTGGCCGGTCACCGGCCAGTTGATCGGGCGTTTCGACGAAAAAGGCAACAAGGGCATCGATATTGCCGGCAAAAAGGGCGATCCGGTGCAAGCAGCCGACGATGGCCGCGTGATTCACGTTGGCCCCTTGCGCGGCTACGGGAATCTTGTCATCATCAAACACAACGATACATATCTCACTGCGTACGGCCACAACGACAAGGTGCTGGTGACGGAGCAGGCAACGGTCCGCAAGGGACAAAAGATTGCAGAGATGGGTAACAGTGACACCGATCGTGTGAAGCTGCATTTCGAGGTACGCAAGAACGGGAAACCAGTCGATCCGATGCGGTATCTGCCGCCACAGTGAGGGTTCATGCCACGCCAGAAAACTGTCTCCACCGGAAGCACCAGCCGCGCTCGGCATCCCAAGCAGCCGGAGTTGCCGCAGTCCACTGGCGTGGCGCAAGCCGATGCCGATGCAGATTCCGAGGCCTACGGCCAGGACCCGGCCGCCGACCTGGTGCCGCTTACCGATGAGCCCATCACCACGGGTACGGCGGTCGGCCTGCGCGAGGCCGACCTGATGGTCGAGGAAGTCGAGCGCCAGGCCCGCGACGAGGACGAAGAAGAGTCCGAGGACGAAGAAGAGGGCGAGGCCGCAGCCGAGCCAGCCGCGCCCGATCACGACGACTTCCGCACCGTGCTGCACACCGAACTGGCAGCCGACACCGTCCAGCACTACCTGAATCGCATCAGCATCAAGCCGCTGCTGTCCGCGCCGGAGGAACTGCATTTTTCCACCCTGGCCAAGGGCGGCGATTTCTCGGCGCGGCAGGTCATGATCGAGCGCAACCTGCGGCTGGTGGTCAGCATCGCCAAGGGCTATCTCAATCGCGGCGTGCCGCTGCTGGACCTGATCGAGGAAGGCAATCTCGGCCTGATGCACGCCATCGAGAAATTCGACCCCTCCCGCGGATTCCGTTTCTCGACCTACGCCACATGGTGGATCCGCCAGAGCATCGAGCGCGCCATCATGAACCAGGCGCGCACCGTGCGCCTGCCGGTCCACGTCATCCGCGAACTCAACCAGGTGCTGCGCGCCAAGCGTCATCTGGAGAAGGGCGGCACCGACGGCCGCGATGCCAGCCTGGAAGACATTGCCCACCTGCTGGGCAAGACCCCTGACGAAATACAAGACGTGCTCGCGCTCAACGAGCACACCACCTCGCTCGACACGCCATTCGATCTCGATCCCGGATCCAGCCTGCTTGATTTCCTCTCGGACGAGCACAACGCCGCGCCCGACCAGGAAGTCGCCCACCGCGAGCTGGAAAACCTGATGAAACAATGGTTGGCGCGTTTGTCCGAAAAGCACCGCTATGTTGTCGAGCGCCGCTTCGGGCTTAATCACATCGAGCCGGCCACGCTGGAAGAACTTGCCGAGGAAATGGGGCTGACGCGCGAGCGTGTGCGCCAGATCCAGCAAGAGGCGCTGGTCAAGCTCAAACGCCATTTTGCTTCGCAAGGCGTGCGCAAGGACGCTGTTCTATGACACCTGTGCTGGTATTCGACATCGAGACGATTCCCGATGTCGATGGTTTGCGTCGTCTGCACGACCATCCCGATTCCATGACCGATGCCGAGGTCGCCGAACACGCTTTCGCGGCCCGCCGCGAGAAAAACGGCACCGATTTCCTGCCACACTACCTGCAGCGCATCGCGGCCATTTCCTGCGTGCTGCGCCGCAACCAGCGCGACGGCACTCCGGTTTTTCACGTGGGCTCGCTTGGCACGCTGGAAGATGGCGAGGCGGTGCTGATCCAGAAGTTCTATGACCTGGTGGCGCGCTATTCGCCCCAGATGGTGTCGTGGAACGGTGGCGGCTTCGACCTGCCCGTGCTGCATTACCGCGGGCTGGTGCATGGCATCGTGGCGCCGCGCTACTGGGAAATGGGCGAGGGCAGCGAGTCCGACAGCCGCGAATTCAAGTGGAACAACTACATCAGTCGTTACCACATGCGGCACCTGGACCTGATGGACCTGTTGGCGATGTACCAGCCGCGTGCCAGTGCACCGCTGGACGATCTCGCCAAGCTGTGCGGCTTTCCCGGCAAGATGGGCATGGACGGCAGCAAGGTCTGGCAGGCCTACCGGGATGGCCAGTTGCCCGCGATCCGCGATTACTGCGAGACCGACGTCGTCAATACTTACCTGGTGTACTGCCGCTTTCAGTTGATGCGCGGCGGCCTGACGCCGAAGCAGTTCGATACCGAAATCGAATTCGTGCAGGAGTCGCTCGCCGAGTTGCCGGGCTCCCAGTGGATCCCGTACCTCCAGGCTTTCCGCGTCAAGCCGGTGTATGCCGGCGGCGATGACGACGAAGAGCCGGAAATCTAAGCGCCCCTGCGTTACAGGCCCTTATTCGTCCGCCAGCGACAGGTAGATCGGCTGGTGGTCGGATGCCCGAGTTTCGCCATCCACCTCGCAGCACAGCACGCGCGGCAGCAGGTCCTCCGTCAGGAATGCGAAGTCACAGGCAAACGGCGCCTGCGGCCATTGCTCCCTGTCATACAAGGCGCAAGTTGGCGCGTGGGGCTTGCCGGGGTGGGTATGCGTCCAGGCGTCGTGCCAGCCGATGATGCCGGTTTCGTGGCAACCGTCGTATGGCGCCAACATGCGCAGGTAAGCAATATCGTCCGGCGCGCCGTTGAAATCGCCACACAGCACGGCGGAAGCGGGCCGCGCTTCGGGCGTGAAGGGGCCGGGGCCGCTCTCGCGCAGGCCGGGTTGGCTGGCGTGCTCGCATGCCTCGCGGTGCCAGGCGCGCAGCGCGTCGGTCTGGGCAGCGCGCTGATGCGTCGAGTAATACTCCAGGTGGGTGCAGATCACACGCAGGCGACGCTCTCCCGCCATTACCGTCGCTTCCAGCGCCACGCGCGGCATCGACGGGACGGTCGGATCGGCGGGCCAGGGCAGGGCGTGGCGAAACACTTCGAGCAAGGGCAGGCGGGTGGCCATGAGATTGCCGAACTGGCGTGGCGCGCCGTCCATGGTGAAACGGTCCACCGCTGGCGCGTAGAGGATCCGGTAGCCGGGCAACAGCGCCGTCAGCTCGGCCACCTGGTCGGGCCCAGGCTCGCCTGCGAGCTCGGAGTAGCCGCGCGTTACCTCCTGCAGGCAGATGACATCGGCGTCGGCGATCGCGTGCAGCGTCCTGACGGTGCGGGCCAGGTCGACGCGCCCGTCGGCGCCACGACCCCACTGGATGTTCCAGGAAATCAGTTCCATGTCGCCCCCTGCTCGGTTGCCGCGGCGCGCGGTGCCGGTGTTCTGTGCCGGGAGTGCCACGCGCGTGCTGCACCCATGTTGCGCCTATCTCGCGCGCTTGTCCTGGTCTTCATGCCGCCGGACTTGGCACAGGGCCGCCCGGCTGTGCGTCTGGACTACAATCGCGCTTTTACAAAACAATACGTCAGGTTCCCCAGGTGTCTCAAGCCGTGACTCTTTCGCAAGCCCATTCTGCGCCGGAAGGTGGCGCTTTCGCCTCTCCGGGCGTACCCGCACCGGTCAAGCCTGTGCCCGTGCAGTTGCCCATCGTGCAGATCCACAGCCTCGATATGGAGGCGCGCGGCGTTGGCCGGCTGGTCAATGAGGACGGCAGCCCGGGCAAGGTGATTTTTGTCGAGGGCGCACTGCCGGGCGAGACCGTCAGTTACAGCAGCTTCAAGCGCAAGGCCAGCTTCGAGCAGGCCAACCTGGGCATGATCAAGAAGGCCTCGCCGATGCGTGTGAAGCCGGGTTGCGAGTATTTTGGCGTTTGCGGCGGTTGTTCGATGCAACACCTGGACGCACGCGCGCAGGTGGCCATCAAGCAACGCGTGCTGGAAGACGATCTCTGGCACTTGTCGAAGCTGCACCCGGATGTGGTGTTCCGCCCGATCGCCGGCCCTGACTGGGGCTACCGGTATCGGGCGCGCCTGACAGTGCGCTACGTGGCAAAGAAGGGTGTGGCGCTGGTCGGCTTCCATGAGCGCAAAAGCAGCTATGTGGCCGATATGACGAGCTGCAAAGTCCTGCCGCCGCACGTATCGGACCTGCTGGTGCCGCTGCGGGAATTGATCACGGGTTTGTCGATCCGCGACCGCCTGCCGCAGGTCGAGCTGGCGGTGGGGCAGGATGTGACGGTGCTGGTGCTGCGCATCCTGATGCCGCTGACCGAGCACGACGAGGCCTTGCTGCGCGCCTTTGCGGACCAGCACGGCGTGCAGTTCTGGCTTCAGCCCAAGGGCCCGGACACCGTGGTGCCGTTCTACCCGCTGGACCGCGAACTGGCCTACACGCTGCCGGAATTCAGTATCCGGATGCCGTTCAAGCCGACCGACTTTACCCAGGTCAACCACCAGATCAACCGCGCGCTGATCGGCCGGGCGCTGCGCCTGCTGGACGTCCAGCCGGATGACCGGCTGCTCGACCTGTTCTGCGGCATTGGCAATTTCACGCTGCCGCTGGCCACGCGCGGCCGCTCGGTGATGGGCATCGAAGGCAGCGAGGTCCTGACCACCCGGGCACTGGCCAATGCGGCCATCAACGGGTTGGACCACAAAACCGAATTCGCCTGCAGGAACCTCTTCGAGGTGGGGGCGCAAGACATCGCCGCGCTGGGCCGTTTCGACCGCTGGCTGATTGACCCGCCGCGCGAAGGTGCGCTGGCCGTCAGCAAGGCGCTCGGTGAACTGGCCCAGGCTGGCAGCGACGTGCTGCCCAAACGCATCGTCTACGTCTCGTGCAATCCGGCCACGCTGGCGCGCGACGCCGGCGTGCTGGTGCACGAGGCCGGCTACCGGCTTTCCGGTGCTGGCGTGGTCAACATGTTCCCGCACACCTCGCACGTGGAATCGATCGCGGTGTTCGACCGCGGTTGAGTGGCTGAGGAAGGCGGCCACGGCAAAGAAAAAGGCCAGCGCGGATGCGCTGGCCTTTTTAGTCCGGGGCAGGGCGGCCGCGCCGCCCGCCTTAGTCGCGGTTGCCGCCGAAAATGCCCAGCAGCGCCAGCAGGTTGGCGAAGACGTTGTACACGTCCAGGTAGATCGCCAGCGTTGCCGTGATGTAGTTGGTCTCGCCGCCGTTCAGCACGCGCTGCACGTCAAAGAGGATGTAAGCGGAGAAGATGCCGATGGCGATCACCGAAACCGTGATCATCAGCGACGGCAGTTGCAGCCAGATGTTGGCGACGCTGGCCAGGATCAGCAGGATCACGCCGACGAACAGGAATTTGCTCAGCCCGGAGAAATCGCGCTTGCTGACGGTAGCGATGGTGGCCATGGCGCCGAACACCGCCGCTGTGCCGCCAAAGGCATACATGATCAGTGCCGGGCCATTGGAAAACTGCAGCACCGACCCGATCAGGCGGGACAGCATCAGCCCCATGAAGAAGGTGAAGGCCAGCAGCAGGACCACGCCCATGCTGCTGTTCTTGGTTTTCTCGATGGCGTAGAAGAAGCCGAACGCGATGCCCAGGAACAGGATCATCGACAGGCCGGGGCTGCCTTTCATCAGGTTGAAGCCCGTGGTGACGCCGATCCACGCACCGATGACGGTGGGAATCATCGAAATGGCAAGCAACCAGTAGGTGTTGCGCATGACCCGATTGCGCACCACGACGTCGCTCGTCGCGGTGCCGCTGCCGAAACTGTATGTGTTCAGCTTGTTATCCATGGTGACTCCTGTCTCAAAACGGTGAGGCGCCGGGGTAACCCAGGCGGGCACAACGCCAATGTGGCATCGCAGTAACGGAATTGCAAGGGTTGGGGAAACGCATCAGCCACATTTTTGCAAAATCCGCGCTGCCAGCGATGATTGGATCGCAACCGGCCTCCTGCGTTCCCTGTATGTGGCGCGTCACTTTAAGTGATCTTTGGGTTGCTTCTTTGTGCGTGTCGTGCCTTGGCTGACTCCCGGGAACCTGCAGCCAGGGGCCTTCTCGAAACCATAACCGTCTCGTGCTAGAATTGCACGTTTACTTGAATTGTAACCCCTTCATTTTTTGGAGTTTTTATGGCGATCGAACGCACCCTGTCGATTATCAAGCCGGATGCCGTGGCAAAGAATGTCATCGGCCAGATTTACGCTCGTTTCGAGGCCGCAGGCCTGAAGATCGTGGCAGCCAAGATGGTTCACCTGTCGCGCGGTGAAGCCGAGCAATTCTACGCAGTGCACGCTGCGCGCCCGTTCTTCAAGGACCTGGTGGACTTCATGGTTTCCGGCCCGGTCATCATCCAGGCACTGGAAGGCGAAAACGCCATCGCCAAGCATCGCGACCTGATGGGCGCAACCGACCCGAAGAAGGCAGAAGCCGGCACGATCCGCGCTGACTTCGCTGACAGCATCGACGCCAACGCCGTTCACGGCTCGGACGCAGCGGAAACCGCTGCCGTCGAAATTGCTTTCTTCTTCCCCGGCATGAACGTTTACAGCCGCTGATTGTCTGGTCTATTCCACCAGACTAGACTGCCATAGAAGTTGATACTGTCGTCATGAACACTCTCGTCAACCTGCTCGATCTGGATGCGGACGCGCTTACCGCCTATTGCGGAGAGCTCGGCGAGAAGCCGTTTCGTGCGCGGCAGTTGCAGCGCTGGATTCACCAGTTCGGCGCCAGCCGTTTCGATGCCATGTCGGATCTCGCCAAGTCGCTGCGCGAAAAGCTCGCCACGCGCGCCGAGATCCGCTCGCCTGCCGTCATCACCGACAACCTGTCGGCCGACGGCACGCGCAAGTGGTTGCTGGACGTTGGCGCCGGCGATGCGGTGGAGACGGTGTACATCCCTGAGGAGACGCGCGGCACGCTGTGCGTGTCTTCGCAGGCGGGGTGCGCCGTCAATTGCCGGTTCTGCTCGACCGGCAAGCAAGGCTTCTCGCGCAACCTGTCCACTGGCGAGATCATCGGCCAGCTGTGGATGGCCGAGTTTGCCATGCGTGCCCAACTGGGCCGTGGTGCCAAGGACGACCGCGTCATCTCCAACGTGGTGATGATGGGCATGGGCGAGCCGCTGCTCAACTATGACCAGGTTGTGCCGGCCATGCGCCTGATGCTGGACGACCATGCCTACGGGCTGTCGCGCCGGCGCGTGACGCTGTCCACCTCCGGCGTGGTGCCGATGATGGACCGGCTGGCCAAGGATTTGCCCGTGGCGCTGGCGGTATCGCTGCACGCGTCCAACGATCCGTTGCGCGACATGCTGGTGCCGCTCAACAAGAAGTACCCGCTCGCCGAGCTGATGGCGGCTTGCCGCCGCTACCTGGAATTCGCCCCGCGCGATTTCATCACCTTCGAATACTGCATGCTGGATGGCGTCAATGACGGTGTCGAGCATGCCCGGGAACTGCTGAAGCTTGTGGCCGACGTGCCCTGCAAGTTCAACCTGATCCCGTTCAACCCGTTCCCAGAGTCGGGCCTCAAGCGCTCGAACAACGAGCAGATCCGCCGCTTCGCCCAGGTCCTGATGGATGCCGGCATCGTCACCACCATCCGCAAGACGCGCGGCGACGATATCGATGCGGCCTGCGGCCAGCTCGCGGGCGAGGTCAAGGACCGTACCCGCCTGGCCCAGCGCGGCAAGTTCGGCAAGATCACGCCGATCGTGGCGGCGCCCGCGGCCGGCCAGCCGCAAGAGGCCCGGCCTGCATGACCCGTCTGATAGTTGCGGTCCTGATGGGGCTGGCGCTGCTGTCCGCGTGCCAGTTGCCGCCGCCGGTCAAGCCCGAGTTGCAGACCGCATCCGACCAGACCGAGCTGAGCCGGCGTGCCACCATCCGTCTCCAGTTGGCTACCAGCTACCTTGAAGCCGGACAGTACACCGTCGCGCTGGACGAGGCCAAGCAGGCCATTGCCATCGACCCCACGCTGGTCGACGCGTACCATATCCGCGCGTTGATCTACATGAACATGAACGAGCGCGTGCTGGCGGAAGAGAGCTTCCGTAGCGCGCTTGCCATGCGCACCGATGATGGCGACGTGCTGAACAACTATGGCTGGTTCCTGTGCGTGAACGGGCGCTACGCCGAGGCCGTGCCTTACCTGGAGCGCGCGGTCAATGCGCCCTCGGCAAGCGGGCCCGGCAAGGCACTGACCAGCCTTGGCGCCTGCCAGCTGCGCAATGGCAACGGCGAGGCAGCCGAGAAGAGCTTGTTCGGCGCCTTGCGCTACGATCGCAACAACCCGGTAGCCAACAACAATCTGGCGCTGCTGTATTACCAGCGCGGGGACTACCAGCGTGCCCAGCAGTATGTCGGCCGCATCAACAGCAGCAATTTCGTCAGCGCGCAATCCCTCTGGCTGGGTGCGCGCATTGCCCGCCGTCAGGGAGATGTCGCGGCGCAGAATGCCCTGGTGGCACAGTTGCGCAGCCGTTTCCCCGATTCGCGTGAGTTGACCGCATACGAACAAGGAGCATGGGATGAGTGAGCACGAGCGCGCCGAAGGCCAGACTGCAGCGACGGGTCATGCGGGGGGTGCCCTTGCGGATGCCGGGCGCGAGGTGGTGGCGCGCGAGATTGGCGAGCGCCTGGCGCAAGCGCGCAATGATCAGCGTTTCTCGCTGGAGGATGTCAGCGCGCGGCTGAAGGTCGCCTCGCACAAGCTGGCCGCCATCGAGCAGGGCGACGTCGCGGCGCTGCCCGACGTGACCTTCGTCAAGGGCGTGATGCGCGCCTACGCGCGCATGCTCCAGATCGACATCGACGCCTTGCTGGCGCGTTTCCACGCGCAGGCTGTGCCGGTGGTGGAAATCGGCATGCGTCGCGAAGGTGGCCTGAACGAGAGCTTCGACGACCGCAATCGCTTTGGCTCCAGTGGCTCGGGCGGCCGGTGGATCTGGCTGGCCCTGGTGGTCGCCGTGATCGGTGGCGGGGTGCTGTTCGGGCTGGACCACTTCAAGCAATGGATCGAGGCGCGCAAGGAAACCCTCACGGCACCCCCGGCGGCGGAAGCCACGGTGCAAGGCAGCGAGCCCGGTACCGTCACGGCCGCACTGCCGCCTGTGATGGCCGCTTCCGATGCCCCCGCGCCGTCCGAGTCGCTGCCCGCCAGCGGCCCGGTGGCGGTGGCGGTGGCGCCTTCGGCAGCGCCCGCATCTTCGGCAGCACCCGCACCTTCGGCAGCGCCGGCTCCGGCCGCCGTGGCCGCGGTAGCGGCTTCAGCGGCAGTGCCTGCCCCCGCGGTGGCGGATGGCGCGGCCGAGCTGCGCATCCGTTTCGCATCGGATACCTGGTACGAGATCCGCGACCGTAGCGGCAAGGTCGTGCTCGGCGGTACTGCGCGCGCGGGCCAGGATCTCAGCGGCGGCGGTACGCCACCGTACAAAATCGTGATCGGCAACGTCAAGGGCGTCGAGTCGCTGACGCGCAACGGCACGCCGGTCGACCTGCAGGCGGCCAACCGCAATAACGTGGCGCGCCTGACGCTGCCCTGAACATCGTCTCTCCAGCCATGCGCAACGCCGCATCGCAAGGTGGTAATGCTATGAATCAACAGGCTTGTATGCCGGTGCTGCCCGGCCCGCTGCCCCGCCGCAAAACGCGCCAGGCGCGCGTGGTGTGGGGCGACAACGTGGTCACGATCGGTGGCGACGCTCCTGTGCGCGTGCAATCGATGACGAACACCGACACGGTGGACGCCATCGGCACCGCGATCCAGGTCAAGGAGCTGGCGCGTGCCGGTTCCGAAATCGTGCGCATCACGGTCAACACGCCGGAAGCCGCGGCTGCGGTGCCCGCCCTGCGCGAGCAACTGGACCGCATGGGCGTGAACGTGCCGCTGGTGGGCGACTTCCACTACAACGGCCACACGCTGCTGCGCGATTATCCCGACTGCGCCCAGGCGTTGTCGAAGTACCGCATCAACCCCGGCAACGTGGGGCAGGGCGCCAAGCGCGACACGCAATTCGCGCAGATGATCGAAATGGCCTGCCGCTACGACAAGCCGGTGCGCATCGGCGTGAACTGGGGTAGCCTGGACCAGTCGCTGCTGGCGCGCATCATGGACGAGAACGCCTTGCGCGCCGAGCCGTGGCCGGCGCAGAACGTGATGGTCGAAGCGTTGATCACCTCCGCGATCGAGTCGGCGAAGAAGGCCGAGGAAATCGGGCTTTCGGGTGACCAGATCATCCTGTCGTGCAAGGTCTCGCAAGTGCAGGAGCTGATCGCTGTGTATCGCGAGCTGACCAAGCGCTGCGACTACGCATTGCACCTCGGGCTGACCGAGGCGGGCATGGGCAGCAAGGGTATCGTGGCCTCCACCGCCGCGCTGTCGGTGCTGCTGCAGGAAGGCATCGGCGACACCATCCGCATTTCGCTGACACCGGAACCCGGCGCTGCGCGCGAGAAGGAAGTCTACGTGGGGCAGGAGATCCTGCAGACCATGGGCCTGCGCAACTTCACCCCGATGGTGATTGCCTGCCCGGGCTGTGGCCGTACCACCAGCACCACTTTCCAGGAACTGGCGTCCAGCATCCAGAGCTACCTGCGCGAGCAGATGCCGACCTGGAAGACCGCCTACCCTGGCGTGGAAGAAATGGATGTGGCCGTGATGGGCTGCATCGTGAACGGGCCGGGCGAAAGCAAGCATGCCAATATCGGCATCTCGCTGCCCGGCTCGGGCGAATCGCCGGCGGCGCCGGTGTTTGTCGACGGCGTGAAGGTTAAAACGCTGCGCGGCGATCGCATCGCCGAGGAATTCCAGGTGATCGTGGACGATTATGTGCGCACCCACTACGGCAACAAGGCCGGGAGCGCCGGCAATGAGGTGGCAGCCTGAGCCGTTGCGGCCAGGCGCTACAGGGAAAGACAAGACACAATGAACCAACCCGTGAATCCGGCGGCCGCCAGCGATGGCGCCAAGGCTGCTGACAGCAAGGCAGAGAGCAAGAGCAAGGCAGTGAAAGCACTGCAGGGCGTCAAGGGCATGAACGACATGCTGCCCGCCGACGCGCCGCTGTGGGAGCATTTCGAGAACGCCTCGCGTGCGATGCTGCGTGCCTACGGCTACCAGCAGGTCCGCACCCCCATCGTTGAGCACACGCAGCTGTTCGTGCGCGGCATCGGCGAGGTGACCGACATCGTCGAGAAGGAAATGTATTCCTTCACCGATGCGCTCAACGGCGAGCAACTGACGCTGCGCCCCGAGGGCACGGCAGCTGCGGTGCGGGCCAGCATCGAGCACAACCTGCTGTACGACGGCCCAAAGCGCCTGTGGTACACCGGCCCGATGTTCCGCCACGAGCGTCCCCAGCGCGGGCGCTATCGCCAGTTTCACCAGCTCGGCGCAGAGGCCCTCGGCTTTGCCGGCCCGGATGTGGACGCCGAGATCATCATGATGTGCCAGCGCCTGTGGGATGACCTGGGCCTGGTCGGTGTGCGCCTCGAGCTCAATTCGCTGGGCCAGGCTGAAGAGCGCGCCGCGCACCGCGAAGAACTGATCAAGTACCTGGAAGGCTTCCAGGACATTCTTGACGAAGACAGCAAGCGCCGCCTGTACACCAACCCGCTGCGCGTACTGGATACCAAGAATCCCGCGCTGCAGGAAATGGCGAGCAACGCGCCCAAGCTGATCGATTTCCTGGGCGAGGAGTCGCTTGCCCACTTCGACGGCGTGCAGCGCCTGCTCAAGGCCAACAACATCCCGTTCAAGATCAATCCGCGCCTGGTGCGCGGGCTGGACTACTACAACCTGACGGTGTTCGAGTGGATCACCGACAAACTCGGCGCGCAGGGTACCATCGCCGGCGGCGGGCGCTACGATCCGCTGATCGCGCAGATGGGCGGCAAGGCGGCACCGGCTTGTGGCTGGGCGATGGGCATCGAGCGCATCATCGAACTGCTGCGCGAGGAAAAGCTCGTGCCGCAGGCGGAAGGCGCCGACGTGTACCTTGTCCACCAGGGCGAAGCGGCTGGACAGCAGGCCATGATCATCGCCGAGCGCCTGCGTGATGCCGGCCTCGACGTGCTGCTGCATGCCACGCCCGACGGCAAGAGCGGCAGCTTCAAGTCGCAGATGAAGCGCGCCGACGGTAGCGGTGCGGCCTATGCCGTTATCATTGGCGAGGATGAGGTGGTGGCGGGTACGGCACAGGTCAAGGACCTGCGCCAGGGCGCTCAGGCCGAAGGCGGCGGCGCGCAGGTGACGGTTGCGGCTGAAAAGCTGGTCGACCACATCATCGACGCCATGGTTGGCGCCAGCGAGTAAGCCTGCGGGTCAGCAGGCAGCATCGGAACCACGGATCGCAAGAGCGCGGTCCTTCATACAAACAAACGCGGGTGGATCCCTCGACATGGCTTACGATCTAGAAGAACAGGAACAGCTTGAGAGCCTCAAGGCCTGGTGGCGCCAGTACGGCAATACCGTGACCTGGGCCTTGATCGCCGGCTTGCTGGCCTTCGCTGCCTGGAGTGGCTGGAACTACTGGCAACGCAAGCAGGCCGGAGAAGCGGCGCTGCTGTATGAGCAGGTGGTCAAGGCTGCCGAGGGCCGCGATGTCGAGCGGATCAAGCGCGCCGCCGGCGACCTCGAGGAAAAGTTCGGCAAGACCGCCTATGGCCCCATGACCGCGCTGGTATCGGCCAAGGTGCTGTACGATGCAGGCGACCTGGCTGGTACGAAGGCCCAGTTGCAATGGGCGATCGACCACGGCGATGGCGAGTATGCTCACCTGGCGCGCGTGCGCCTGGCTGGCGTGTTGCTTGACGAGAAGGCCTACGACCAGGGCCTGGCACTGCTCAAGGACGAGCCGCCGGCACCGTTCGTTGCGCTTTATGCGGACCGCCGGGGCGATCTGCTGGCTGCCCAGGACAAGCGCCCGGAAGCCCGCTCGGCCTACCAGAAGGCGCTCGACAAGCTGAGCGCCAACGATGCTGCCATGCGCCAGATCATTCAGTTCAAGCTTGACGCGCTGGGCACCGCCTGAAGGCGGTTTTAGCCCGGCTCGCCGACAGGCCCGCGGGATTCGCATGCCACGCATGCCCCGCTTGCCCGCACCCTTGCGCCTCAACTTAAATCAGGATCGGAACCTCATGAAGTCATTGTTTTCCGGCACGGCCCAGAACCAGCAACACGGCAATTTTGTCCGCGGCCTGGTGGTGGCCGCCGCTTGTGCGGCCAGCGTCGCCAGCCTGGGCGGCTGCTCGCTGTTCAGCAAGGCTGACAAGCGCACGCCGGTCGAACTCAAGCCGATCACCCAGACGTTGTCGGTGCGCCAGGCATGGAAGGCCAGCGTCGGCAAGAGCGGCCCGTACTCGCTGCAACCCTCCGTCTCCGGCGGCACCGTCTATGCATCTTCCAATGGCGGCAAGGTGCTGGCGCTCGATGGCGTCACGGGACGCACCTTGTGGGAGGCCAAGACCGATATCGACCTGACCTCCGGCCCCGGCAGCGACGGCACCGTCACGGCGGTGGCGGGCGAGAAGGGCGCGGTCTTTGCCTTCGACGCCAGCGGCAAGCAGATCTGGAAGAAGCAGGTCAATGGGGAGGTTCTCTCCGCGCCGCTGGTCGGCAACGGCCTGGTGGTCGTGCGCACAACCGATACCCGGGTGCTTGGCCTGGATGCGCAGACCGGCGAGCGGCGCTGGATCTACCAGCGCTCGCAGACCCCGCTCAACCTGCGCGCCTCGATGGGCATGGTGTTTGCCGGCGACGGCATCGTGATGGGCTTCCCCGGCGGCAAGCTGGGTGTGCTGGCTCCGGGCAACGGCGTGCTGCGCTGGGAGAGCACGGTTTCCTATCCGAAGGGCGTGTCGGAAATTGAACGGCTCAACGACGTGACCGGCCAGCCCATGGTCAATGGCCGCCAGGTCTGCGCGACCACGTTCCAGGGCCGGATCGCCTGCCTTGAGCTGGCCAATGGCCAGCCGCAGTGGGGCAAGGATTTCTCTTCGCCGACCGGCCCCGCGCAGGATGACACTTCGCTGTACGCCGGCGACGAGCGCTCCGTGGTCCATGCATTTGACCGCCAGAACGGCACGGAACGCTGGAAGAACGATCAACTGCTATACCGCCGTCTCGGTACGCCGCTGGCGGTGGGGCGTTCGGTGGTGGCGGGCGATTACGAAGGCTATGTACACTTCCTGTCGCGCGAGGACGGCCAGTTCGTGGCACGCCTGAAGACCGACGGCAGCGAGATTACCGCTGCGCCGGTGGTGGCGGGCCCGTCGCTGGTGGTACAGACACGCGACGGCAACCTCTATGGCTTCGTGCCGGACTGAGGCGGTCGACATTCATGGCGACTGTCCGTGCACCTGTCGGCACGGGCGGCGCCAATCCGGTAGCGCGGCCCTTCTGGCCGTGCACGTGAACGAGGTCGGGTTGCAATGCAAACCTGGCCACCCGACAGGAAAAGTGGCCAGGCGCGTGACGCCTGGCCGTCGGTCCCATATCACTCCGGAGTTCCTGGGGGGCGGCATCTGCCGGCCCCCATTTCCGTTTATTGCATGAAACCAGTTATCGCTCTGGTCGGCCGTCCCAATGTGGGCAAGTCGACGCTATTCAACCGCATGACCCGTTCGCGCGACGCGCTTGTCGCCGATCTGCCTGGGCTCACGCGCGATCGCCACTATGGCGAAGGCCGCATCGGTGAACGTCCGTTCATCGCCATCGACACCGGCGGCTTCGAGCCGGTGGCCAAGGAAGGCATCGTTGCCGAAATGGCCAAGCAGACCCGCCAGGCGGTGGTCGAGGCCGACGTGGTGATCTTCCTCGTCGACGGCCGCCTCGGGCTGGCGCCCCAGGACCGCGTGATCGCCGATTACCTGCGCAAGACCGGGCGCCGCGTCATGCTGGCCGTGAACAAGGCCGAGGGCATGAAGTACACGACCGTGGTGTCGGAGTTCTACGAGCTTGGCATGGGCGACCCCTATGCCATTTCGTCGACCCACGGCGACGGCGTGCGCGAACTGGTCGACGAGGCGCTGGAACTGGCGGTGAAAGAGCGCCCGGAACTCGCCGAGGAAGACGAGGGCGCTCAGCGCGGCGTCAAGATCGCTATCGTGGGCCGGCCGAACGTGGGCAAGTCCACGCTGGTCAACACCCTGATCGGCGAAGAACGCGTGATCGCGTTCGACATGCCTGGCACCACGCGGGATGCCATCTATGTAGAGTTCGAGCGTGGCGGCAAGCCCTATACGCTGATCGACACAGCTGGCCTGCGCAAGCGCGGCAAGGTGTTCGAGGCCATCGAGAAGTTCTCGGTGGTCAAGACGCTGCAATCGATCGCAGATGCGAACGTCGTGGTGCTGCTGCTCGACGCGCAGCAGGACGTGTCGGAGCAGGATGCGCACATCGCCGGCTTCATCGTGGAGTCCGGGCGGGCGCTGGTGGTTGGCGTCAATAAGTGGGACGGCCTCGACGGCCACAGCCGCGACCGCATCAAGCATGATCTGGAGCGCAAGCTGCAGTTCCTGGACTTCGCCAACTTCCACTTTGTGTCCGCGCAGCAGCGCACGGGCATCAGCGCGCTGCTGCGCTCGGTGGATGACGCGTATGCCGCGGCGATGGTCAAGCTGCCCACGCCGCAGCTCACGCGGATCCTGCAGGAGGCGGTCGAGTTCCAGCAGCCGCGGCGTGTCGGCGCAACCCGGCCCAAGCTGCGCTACGCGCACCAGGGTGGGTCCAATCCGCCCATTATCATCGTGCACGGCAATTCGCTTTCCGGCATCGCCGACACCTATCGGCGCTATCTCGAAAACCGTTTCCGCTCGGCTTTCAAACTGAAGGGCACACCGCTTCGCATCGAATTTAGAACGAACAAAAACCCATATGCCGACTCGAAGGATTGAGTCAGTCGACGGGAGTCCGGGCGGGCAAGTTTCGTTTGCGTTCGTTTGGAACTGAGGCTAAATTCACGGTAGCAGGGGGTTCCCTGCGAGGCGATGCTAGCTTGGTACCGTTTTGATCTTTTTTTGGCGCGGTTTGCGCCGTTTGACTTGAATCGGGGATTACCGTCCCCATCATCTATCACTAAATCTATAAATTTGGAGTGTGCCATGAGCAACAAAGGGCAATTGCTACAAGACCCGTTCCTGAACGCGCTGCGCAAAGAGCACGTACCGGTTTCCATCTACCTCGTGAATGGCATCAAGCTGCAAGGCAATATCGAGTCGTTCGACCAGTACGTCGTCCTGTTGCGCAACACCGTGACGCAGATGGTCTACAAGCATGCGATTTCCACCGTCGTGCCGGCCCGCGCCGTGAATTTCCGCGTGGACGAAACGGCTGAAGGCTGATCATTCGCGGATAGCACCGCAGTTTTCCGGCGGGCCTGTCGTACCACGACACGGCCGCCAGTGCCGGTGTCGCGCAGGGGCCAGATGCTCCGGCGCGACACCAAAAGACGCCAACCCATCCTGGCTGCAAAGTGGCCACGGGCACGGACATGCTTCACCCTGGTGCATTCCGCCACGGACAGCGCCCCCGCCTCAAGGTCTCCCCAGGCCAGGGCTCCTGCCTAACGGCGCCAGCCGCTGCCTCCCGGTAGCCCCCAACCCGTTCTCCTTTCTCGCGTTTCGCGATCCTCCCGTTTGCAATCTAGAGCCACTTCCAATTCCGAGTCTTCCCGCGCCATCCTCGTTGGTGTCGATTTCGGCAAGCATGATTTCCAGGAAAGCCTGAGCGAGCTGGCGTTGCTGACGTCGACCGCCGGTTCCACGCCGGTGCACACGCTGACCGGACGCAGGTCCCGTCCCGACCCGGCGTTGTTCATCGGTTCCGGCAAGGCGGAGGAACTGAAGGAGGCCGCCGATGCACTCGATGCCGACGTGGTGGTATTCAACCACTCGCTCAGCCCCGCCCAGCAACGCAATCTCGAGCGCTTTCTGCAGCGCCATGTCATCGACCGTACCGGGCTGATCCTGGACATCTTCGGCCAGCGGGCGCAGAGCCACGTCGGCAAGGTGCAGGTCGAACTCGCCCAGGTCCAGTACCAGGCCTCGCGGCTGGTCCGCGCCTGGAGCCACCTGGAGCGGCAGAAGGGGGGCATTGGCATGCGTGGCGGCCCGGGCGAGCGCCAGCTCGAGCTCGATCGCCGCCTGCTGGACGAGCGCGCCAAGCGGCTGAAAGCTGACCTGACGCGACTGCAGCGTCAGCACAGCACCCAGCGGCGCGCGCGCGCGCGCAACGACACCTTGAGCATCTCGCTGGTCGGCTATACCAATGCTGGCAAGTCGACGTTGTTCAACGCCCTCACCAAGGCTCGGGCCTACGCTGCCGACCAGTTGTTTGCCACGCTGGATACCACTTCGCGCCGGCTGTACCTGGAAGGCGTGGGCAACGTGGTGCTGTCGGATACCGTGGGCTTCATCCGCGACCTGCCGACCCAGCTGGTGGCCGCGTTCCGCGCCACGCTGGAGGAGACCGTGCACGCGGACCTGCTGCTACATGTGGTCGATGCTTCCAGCCCGGTACGCCATGAGCAGATCGAGCAGGTCAACCGTGTGCTGGCCGAAATCAATGCCGACGACATCCCGCAGATCGTGGTGATGAACAAGATCGACGCCTCGCCGGAACTGCTCGAGCAGGGCCCCCGCGTGGAGCGCAACGAGGAGGGTGTGCCGACCCGCGTGTTTGTCAGCGCGCGCGACGGCATTGGCCTGGATGCCTTGCGCGAGGCGCTGGTGGAAGTGGCGCGCTGGCTGGCCGAGCGCCCGCCGGAGCGCCCCCCGCTGGATCCGCGCCTTGCAGACGCGCAGCCTTACCCGGATGACGATCTCGACAACGATCTTGACGGCGATGACACCCGGGCGGATCCGGAAGAACCCGACACGCAGTGAGTCAGTTCGACGGAAATCGCAGCCAGATTGCCCCAAATGGGTAAAAGTGGCGTCGATGACTGTTAGAATCCCCTTGTTCCAACTATCCCGGACCCGTGCACTTCATGCCCCTGTTTCCCCGGAATTCTGAATCGAGCCATGCCTTTGGCAGCCGCGCAGGTGGCCGCAACGGCGGCCATGCACCGTCGCGAACGGCCTGGCAGCGTTTGCGCGCGATCCTGTCTTTGAACGATCCCCGTTGGGGCAGGGGCGGCCCGGATGACGAAGACAAAGACAAGGACAAGGATAGCCGCGACAACAATCGCCAGCAAAACCAACGTCCGCCTCAGGAAGGCCCGCCCGACCTCGACGAGCTCTGGCGCGATTTCAACCGTCGCCTGAACGGCCTGCTTGGCCGCAAGGAAAATGGCGGTGGCGGCAACCAGGGCTTTGGCGGCGGCGCGCGCACGCCGGGCAAAGGCTCGGGGATCGGCGCGGGCGTGGTGGTGATCGCCGCGGTCGGCATCTGGCTGGCCAGCGGTTTCTTCATGGTGCAGGAAGGCCAGACCGCCGTTATCCTCCAGTTCGGCAAGTTCAAGTACACGACGGGCCCGGGTATCAACTGGCGCCTGCCGTACCCGATCCAGTCCGCCGAAATCGTCAACCTGTCGGGCGTGCGCTCGGTTGAAGTGGGCCGTTCCACCTCGATCAAGGACAGCAACCTGAAGGACGCGTCGATGCTGACGCAGGACGAGAACATCATCGACGTCCGCTTCACGGTGCAGTACGACATCCAGGACGCGAGCGAATTCCTGTTCTACAACAAGACCGACCGTGGTGGCGACGAAGAACTGGTGACCCAGGCTGCCGAGACCTCGGTGCGCGAGATCGTCGGGCGCAACAAGATGGACGCGGTGCTCTATGAGAACCGTGAACAGATTGCCCAGAACCTGGCCAAGTCGATCCAGTCGATCCTGACCGCGTACAAGACCGGCATCCGCGTGATTTCCGTCAACGTGCAGAGCGTGCAGCCGCCCGAGCAGGTCCAGGCAGCCTTTGACGATGTCAACAAGGCCAGCCAGGACCGCGAACGCGCCATCAGCGAAGGCCAGGCCTACGCCAATGACGTGATTCCACGCGCCAAGGGTACCGCCGCGCGCCTGAACGAAGAAGCCGAAGCCTACAAGGCGCGAGTGACCGCCCAGGCTGAAGGCGATGCCTCGCGTTTCCGCCAGGTCCAGGCCGAGTATGCCAAGGCTCCGCAGGTGACGCGTGATCGCATCTATATCGAGACCATGCAGCAGATCTATACCAATTCGACCAAGGTGCTGGTGGATTCACGCCAGGGCAACAATCTCCTCTACCTGCCGCTGGACAAGCTGATGTCGCAGTCGGCGGTGGATGCGCGCGCGCCGGCTTCCGGCACCGCGCAGGCGCCTGCCGCGGGCAGCGGCACGTCTCCCGCGCCCGATGCCAGCGGCGATAACCGGTCGCGCGAGCTGTTGCGCAACCGTGACCGCGATTCGCGCTGAGGAGACCCGACATGAACCGACTGATTTCCGTAGTAATCGGCCTCTTCATCGTGCTGGCGATCGGCTCCTCGATGGTGTTCGTGGTGGACCAGCGTCAGTACGCCGTGGTGTTCGCCTTTGGCCAGATCAAGCAGGTAGTGAACGAGCCGGGCCTGCACTTCAAGTTGCCGCCGCCGCTGCAGAACGTGATTTTCATGGATCGACGCCTGCTGACGATCGACGTGGCCGCTTCGGAGCGCTTTCTCACGGCCGAGAAGAAGAGCATGGTGGTGGACTGGTTCGTCAAATGGCGCATCACTGATCCGCGCAAGTTCTACGTGGCCTTCAATGGCAACATCCGCGGCGCGCAGGACCGCATGACCCAGCGTATCGACTCCGTTGCCCGCGAGGAATTCGGCAAACGCACGGTGGCGGAGCTTGTGGCTGGCGAGCGCGAGAAGGTGATGCAGAATATCCGCTCCGCGATGGCTGACTACGCGCAGTCCGTTGGCGTCGAGATCATCGACGTGCGCCTCAAGCGTGTCGACCTGCTGCCCGCAATCAGCGAATCGGTGTATCGCCGCATGGAAGCCGAGCGCAAGCGCGTGGCCAACGAGCTGCGCTCCACCGGCGCGGCCGAGGGCGAGAAGATTCGCGCCGATGCCGATCGTCAGCGTGAAGTCGTGCTGGCGGAGGCTTACCGCGATGCGCAGAAGATCAAGGGCGAGGGCGATGCCCGCGCATCGCAGATCTATGCCGAATCGTTTGGCCGGGATCCCCAGTTTGCGCAGTTCTGGCGCAGCATGGAGGCTTACCGCAATACGTTCCGCGACAAGCGCGACGTGCTGGTGCTGGAGCCCAATTCCGACTTCTTCCGCTATATGCGGTCGTCGGGCGGCGCAGCGGCGCCGGCGGCAGCGCCACCGGCGAGCCGTCGCTAAGCTAGGCGGCTCCATCCGCCAGGCGCTTCGACAAAACCCCGGCTTGCCGGGGTTTTGTCCGGCTGGAGGGGCGGCAAGAGAGGCGCCTGAGGGGCGTCGCTGCCGTCTCATCCGCCATGCCAGGTGACTGGCTCCCCGCTTGCGGCTGGCGCTCCCGGCACAGCGCGCGGCGGGGCCGAATTTCAACGGGTGGCTCAAGGCCCCCGGCAACTGTGTGAAGTGAAGAGATTTACCATGTCCAATCACTGGCTCCTGCCCGAAAACATCGCCGACGTGCTGCCGTCGGAGGCCCGCAAGATCGAAGAACTGCGCCGCCGCATGCTGGACTTGTTCCGCACCTACGGCTACGAGCTGGTCATGCCGCCGATGCTGGAATACCTGGAATCGCTGCTCACCGGGACCGGGCACGACCTCGACCTGCGCACGCTCAAGCTAGTCGACCAGCTCTCCGGCCGCACCATGGGCCTGCGCGCCGACATTACCCCGCAAGTCGCCCGCATCGATGCCCACTTGCTGAACCGCTCCGGCGTGACCCGGCTGTGCTACGCAGGCAATGTGCTGCACGCTCGCCCGGCCGGCTTTCGCGCAACCCGCGAGCCGATCCAGGTTGGCGCGGAGATCTACGGCCACGCCGGCCTGGAAGCGGATGTGGAAATCCAGGCCCTGATGCTGGCCGCGCTGCAGGTTGCCGGCCTGACCGAGATCCGCCTCGATCTTTGCCACGCGGGCATCCTGGAGGCCTTGCTGGACGGCTTGCCGTCCAGCCGCAAGATCGAAGATGTGCTGTTTGCGGCCCTGGAAACCAAGGATGTGTCGGCGCTGCGTGAGCTGACTGAAGGCATGCCGCAGGCCGAGCGCGATGCGCTGCTGGCGCTTCCGACGTTGTACGGCGGCGTGGAGGTGATCGAGCGCGCCCGCGCGACGCTGCCGGCGAGCCCGGCGATTGGCCGTGCGCTGGACGAACTGGCGGCACTGGCCGCGGAAGTGAGCGGGGCGAGCGTCAATATCGACCTGTCCGACCTGCGCGGTTACCACTATCACAGCGGCGTGATGTTTACTGCCTATGTGGCGGGCTTGCCCAACTACGTGGCGCGCGGTGGCCGCTATGACAAGGTCGGCGAGGCCTTTGGCCGCGCGCGGCCGGCAACCGGTTTTTCGCTGGATTTGCGCGAAGTTGCCTCGCTTTCTCCGCTGGAAGTGCGTGCTTTTGCCATTTTCGCGCCGTGGGATGCGGATCCTGCCTTGCGTGCCGCGATCAACGCGCTGCGCGCTGCCGGCGAGATCGTCATCCAGTCGCTGCCGGGGCACACGCACCAGCTCGACGAGTTCAACTGCGACCGCCAACTGGTCCGCCAGGATGGCGGCTGGACGGTGATTCCACGCAGCGCCGGGGCCTGAGCGCAAGCGCCAGGCCGCGGAATTCCCCCGCGTTGCAGGCCGATCTCCCCAAAATCGGGGAGTTGACCTGCAACGAGAGTAAAATACGTTTTTAACCCACTGACCAAAATCAACATGTCCGCTTCTGCAGTAAGCCAGGGACGCAATGTCGTCGTGATCGGCACCCAATGGGGTGACGAAGGCAAGGGAAAAATCGTCGATTGGCTTACCGATCATGCAAAGGGCGTGGTGCGGTTCCAGGGCGGCCACAATGCGGGCCACACGCTCATCATCGGCGGCAAGAAGACCATCCTGCGCCTGATCCCTTCGGGCATCATGCGTGAAGGCACGATCTGCTACATCGGCAACGGCGTCGTGCTGTCGCCGGAGGCGCTGTTCCGTGAGATCGAGGAACTGGAAACCGCCGGCCTGCAGGTGCAGAACCGCCTGCGCATTTCCGAAGCGACCACGCTGATCCTGCCGTACCACGTGGCCATCGACAAGGCCCGTGAAGTGCGCCGTGGTGCCGACAAGATCGGCACGGCGGACACGCCCCCCCCCCCCCCCCCGGCCGCGGCATCGGCCCTGCCTACGAAGACAAGGTGGCCCGCCGCGCGCTGCGCGTGCAGGACCTGTTCGATCCCAAGTGCTTCGCCGAGAAGCTGCGCGAGAACCTCGACCTGCATAACTTCATGCTGACCCAGTACCTGGGCGCGCAAGCGGTCGACTTCCAGCAGACCCTGGACGAAATGCTGGCCTACGCGCCGCGCCTGGCCCCGATGGTGGCCGATGTGTCGGCCGAGCTTTACGCGGTCAATGCTGCCGGCGGCAACCTGATGTTCGAAGGCGCGCAAGGCACGCTGCTCGACGTTGACCACGGCACTTATCCGTTCGTCACTTCCAGCAACTGCGTGGCCGGTGCGGCCGCCGCCGGCGCTGGTGTTGGCCCGGGCCGCCTGAACTACATCCTGGGCATCACCAAGGCCTACTGCACCCGCGTGGGCGCAGGCCCGTTCCCCAGCGAACTGTACGACAACGACAACCCCAAGCGCCAGGACCCGGTGGGCGTGCGGCTGGCCAACGTTGGCAAGGAATTCGGCTCGGTGACCGGGCGACCGCGTCGTACCGGCTGGCTCGATGCCGCCGCGCTCAAGCGCTCGGTGCAGATCAACGGCGTGTCGGGTCTTTGCATGACCAAGCTCGACGTGCTGGATGGCCTTGAAACCCTCAAGCTGTGCGTGGGCTATGAGCTGGATGGCAAGACCGTCGATATCCTGCCGCGTGGCTCGGATGCCGTGGCGCGCTGCGTGCCGGTGTACGAGGAATTCCCTGGCTGGAACGAATCCACCTTCGGCGTGAAGGCCTGGGATGCGCTGCCGGAACAGGCTCGCACCTACCTGAAGCGCGTCGAGGAAGTGGTCGGCATCCCGATCGACATGATCTCGACCGGCCCGGACCGTGACGAAACCATCCTGCTGCGTCACCCGTACGTGGCCTGATGCTGTCTTGCCAGTAATGGCGCCGCGCGGCTGAACGAAGCTGCGCCGGCTAAAAGACGGCAGCTGCACAAGAGCAAATCGGCCCGCGCAAGCGGGCCGAAACTTTATCGGTCGACAGACCTTATGCCTAAAGCCGAAGAGCTAAAGAAATCATGACCCTGCCATCGAACGACGAAGAGAACCTGTGGATCTCGTGGGACGACTACCACAGCCTGATCGCGCGCCTGGCGCTTAACGTCCACGAGTCGGGCTGGAAGTTCGACAAGATCCTGTGCCTGGCCCGTGGCGGCCTGCGCGTTGGCGACCAGATGTCCCGTATCTTCGATGTGCCTCTCGCCATCCTCGCCACCAGCAGCTACCGCGAGGCAGCGGGCACGCAGCAGGGCGACCTCGATATCGCGCAGTACATCACGATGACCAAGGGCGACCTCTCCGGCAAGATCCTGCTGGTCGATGACCTGGTGGATTCCGGCGTTACGCTGGAGCGCGTGGGCCGCCATCTGCAGGAGCGCTATCCCGCCGTGACGGAAGTGCGTTCGTCCGTGCTGTGGTACAAGGCCTGCTCCAAGGTCAAGCCGGACTACCACGTGACTTTCCTGCCGACGAATCCCTGGATTCACCAGCCGTTCGAAGAGTACGACACGCTGCGTCCTCACAACCTGGCGGCCTGGCTCAAGCGCGGCAAGCACGCCGCCGGCAGCTCGCAGGCCTGATTCCCGATGCGGTGACGCGGCTATGCCAGCAGCCCCCTTGCCGCACGGCTGAAGAACAGGCGAGGGCGGCTTGCCGCTACCCCCGCCGTTGCGGCGCGTTTCCTGCTCAGTAAGCAACCGTGTAGCGCTGGCGCGAGTGCGCCGGTTTTTCCACTTCGTCGATCATGGCGATGGCATAGTCCTCCATCGAGATCCAGCTCTTGCCGCTGGCGTCGGAGAGCAGCGTCTCCTCGCCCACGCGGAATTTGCCTGTGCGCGTGCCCGGCTCGAACAGGGCTGCGGGGGACAGGAAGGTCCAGTCGATCGCTGTCTCGTTGCGCAGGGCGTTGAGGAAGTCGCGTCCGGCCAGGGCCTCCGCCTTGTAGGCTTCCGGGAACTGCGGCATATCGACCAGTTGCGCGCCCGGTGCGACATAGAGGCTGCCCGCGCCGCCCACCACCAGCAGGCGGGGCACGCCGGCGCCCTTGACCGCGGAGGTGATCTGTTTCGCCGTGGTCTGCAGGAAACGTACCGTGCTGATTGCCACGTTGTGGCCGGCGATGGCGGCCGCCAGGGCCTCGGTGTCCGCGACATCTGCATTGATCGTGGCGAGGCCCGGCCGCGCGGCCAGCTTGTCGGCCTGGCGCGCGATGGCGGTGACCGTGTGGCCGCGGCTCAGGGCTTCGTCGATGAGGCGGGTGCCGACACGGCCGGTGGCGCCGATGATTGCGATCTTCATGTTGACTCCTTTGTTGCGCTGTTGAATATCGATATGAAACTATTCCAGTTACATATCGGGATAAAAATTTTTTACGGCTTGCGTTGCCGCGCTGCACGCTCCACGTCGGCGAGCATGCCGGCAATCGTGATCTCTGCCAGCGCACCATCCATCGCGGCCTGGGCGCGGTCCGCGGCGTGCTTCAGCGCGCCGGTAATTTCCCGTCCCACCATGCACGCCGGATTGGGCACGCTGTGGTGCGGCGCGATCAGCGTGGCCGACTCCACCGCACGGAACACATCGAGCAACGTGATCGATGCCGCCGCGCGCGCCAGCGAGGCGCCGCCGTTGCTCCCCATCACCGTGCTCACCAGCCCCGCCTCGGCCAACTGGCTGACCAGGCGGCGGATCAGGACCGGGTTCGTGCCCACGCTGCCCGCGATCAGCGACGACGGCAAGGGCTCCGCGGCGCTGGCCAGCAAGGTGAGGATATGGACGGCGACGGCGAATCGGCTGCTGGTGGTCATGGTGGGTGAGGCGATATGAAACCATGTTAGTTACAGATGGCCATCGCTGTCAAGCGACTGGCGGGCCACGCAGGCATGCCGGTGTGGCATACGCCCGCAGCAATAGGGGGTTTGCGCCCGAAAACATCGGAAAACGCGACATTCCCGCGTGCGAATGGCGGAAGAATGCCGGGAGCGCCACTGAAACTGATACACTCACCCGCAGCGCAGCAGTCGGCTGCTGCTCCGGCCGCGCCCTGGCAGTTCGTGTGAGCGCCAGGCCGTGTGGATGCTTCTGCCTCTATAGGCAAGAACGGATTCCACACCCCGGGGCGGTCGTTGCTGCGACTGGTATTTAGTCAATTGTTAAGTCGCGCAGTCGCGCCAATATCGAATCGGGAGTGCCAAGTTGCAAGATCAGACGCCGGAAAACAAAAAACCCGCAGGGCTCGAAAGCGCTGCGGGTTTTCCGTTTGATCTGGTGCCCAGGAGAGGACTCGAACCTCCACAGTGTTGCCACCGCTAGGACCTGAACCTAGTGCGTCTACCAATTTCGCCACCTGGGCGGGCGTCGAAACAACCGAAGCGCTCATTATAGCGACCGCAAATTGTTTGTCAAATAATTCTAGAAAAAATTGAATCAGAATAACTATCCGATCCCTAGTCGGGAAGAAATCCTTGGTGTCCTGCGGACGTCGGGGTCGCCCTTGTCGGGCGGCGATATCGCCAAGGCGCTCGCTGTCACGCGCAAAGAACACGACGGCTTCCAGAAACGCCTCGCCGCCATGGAGCGCGACGGCCAGATCGAACTCAACCGCAAGGGCCGCTACGAGCTGGCCAACCAGCCTAACTTTGTGGTCGGCCGTGTGCAGGGCCACCGCGATGGCTTCGGCTTCCTGATCCGCGACGATGGCGATGACGACATCTTCCTGCCGGAGCGCGAGCTGCAGAAGGCCATGCACAACGACCGCGCCCAGGTGCGCGTGATCGGCTACGACCGGCGCGGCCGGCCCGAAGGCCAGATCGTCGAGATCCTCGAGCGCGCCAACCGCTACGTGATCGGCCGCCTGCTGAGCGAAGGCGGCGTGCTGGTGGTGGCGCCCGAAGACAAGCGCATCAGCCAGGACATCCTGATCCCGCCGAAATCGCAAGGCAAGGCGCAAGTCGGGCAGGTGGTCAGCGTCGAGATCATCGACTACCCGGATCGTTACGTGCAGCCCGTGGGCCGTGTGGTGGAAGTGCTAGGCGACTTCGACGATCCCGGCATGGAAATCGAAATCGCCGTGCGCAAGTACGGCGTGCCGCATGAATTCTCGGATGCCTGCGCCAAGGAAGCCGCCGGCCTGCCCGACGAGGTGCGCGAGTCCGACCTGGAGCACCGCATCGACCTGCGCGACGTGCCGCTGGTGACGATCGACGGCGAAGACGCGCGCGACTTCGACGACGCTGTCTACTGCGAACCCGTCAAGATCGGCCGCTCGAAGGGCTGGCGCCTGGTGGTGGCAATCGCCGATGTGTCGCACTACGTGCGCCCAGGCACGGCGCTCGACGCCGATGCGCTGGATCGTGCCACCTCGGTGTACTTCCCTCGCCGCGTCATCCCGATGCTGCCGGAAAAGCTCTCCAACGGCCTGTGCTCGCTGAACCCGCAAGTCGACCGCCTGTGCATGGTGTGCGATGCGGTGATCACCGCCAAGGGCGAGCTCAAGGGCTATCAGTTCTATCCCGCCGTGATGCATTCGGCGGCGCGCCTGACCTATAACGAGGTCTGGTCGGTGTTGTCCAACACCAAGGGCCCGGAGGCGCACAAGCGTGCCGACCTGGTGCCGCACCTGCAGAACCTGTACGAGTTGTTCCAGGTCCTGCTCAAGGCGCGGCGCGAGCGTGGCGCGATCGACTTCGATACCACCGAAACCTACATCGTCTGCAATGCGCAGGGCAAGATCGAGCAGATCCTGCCGCGCACCCGCAACGATGCCCACCGCCTGATCGAGGAATGCATGCTGGCCGCCAACGTGTGCGCCGCCGACTTCCTCGAACGCTTCAAGCATCCCACGCTGTACCGGATCCACGCCGGCCCGGGCGAGGAAAAGCTGAAGAACCTGCGCGAGTTCCTGCGCACCGTCGGGCTTTCGCTGGCCGGTGGCGACAAGCCGCAGGCGGGCGACTACGCGGACGTGATGGACAAGATCAAGAGCCGTCCCGACGCGCCGATGCTGCAGACCATGCTGCTGCGCTCGATGCAGCAGGCGGTCTACAGCCCGGACAACATCGGCCACTTCGGCTTGTCGTACGAGGCTTACGCCCACTTCACCAGCCCGATCCGCCGTTACCCGGACTTGCTCACGCACCGCGCCATCAAGGCCGTGCTGGCCCATACCAAGTACCGGCCGGCATTCGCCCCGGGCACCGCGCTGAACACCGCGATCGCGCCCAAGGCGCGCCGCATGCAGGCCAAGGATGCTGCCGAGAAGGCAGAGCGCAGCGCCGCGCGCGCGCAGCGCAACGAAGCCATCTGGGACGAGCTCGGCCTGCACTGCTCGGCCAACGAGCGTCGCGCCGATGAGGCCTCGCGCGATGTGGAAGCCTGGCTCAAGTGCTACTTCATGCGCGACAAGCTTGGCAGCGAGTATTCGGGCACCATCAGCTCGGTCACCTCGTTCGGCATCTTCGTGCAGCTCGACGAGCTCTACGTCGAAGGCCTGGTCCATGTCACCGAGCTGGGCAGCGATTACTTCCAGTACGACGAAGCGCGCAATGAGCTGCGCGGCGAGCGTACCGGCATCCGCTACCGTCTCACCGACCGCGTTCGCGTGCAGGTTTCGCGCGTGGACCTCGATGCGCGAAAGATCGACTTCCGCCTGGTGCAGGAGCCCTCAGCCAAGAACCTGCGTGGCCGTGCCCCGACCGTCGATGCCGCGCCGCGCGTGCCCGCCGCGCACGCCGTGCCCGCGCGCAAGAAGGGCCGTCAGCTGGCCGCGCTGCTGGGTGGCAGCTCGAAGCCGGAAGAGTCGTTCGACGAAACGCTGGACCGCGTGATCGAAGAGCAGCCGGTGTTCGAAGCTGTCATGACGCCGGTCAAGCCGCACGTGGGCCATGGCGCCAAGGCCGGCGGCAAGCCGGCCAAGCGCGCCGCCAAGCCCAAACCGCAGCATCTGGGCTCGACGCACAAGGGCGGCGCCAAGCCGGCCGGCAAGAGCAGCCGCGCTTCGCGCAAGCGCACCTGACGGCCATGGCGCCGGCGCCGGCTTGCCCGGTTCTGGCGCCATGGCTGCGGACACGGGGCAAGCCCTGGCGGGAATGTACAATCTCGCCATGGCTAAACAAAAACTCCTGATCGGCTTTCACGCCGTCACCGCGCGCCTGCGCCAGGACGCCGCTGGCGTCACCGATGTCTATGTAGAATCCGCGCGGCGTGACCGCCGCATGCAGGACTTCATCCGCCTTGCCGAAAGCCTCAAAGTCCGCCTGCACCCGGTGGATGCCGAGCGCCTGCGCGGCATGGCCGGCACCGACCGCCACCAGGGCGTGGTCGCCCGCGCCGAAGATGTGGCGCTGGCACTCAATCTTGACGAACTGCTCGACGGCATTGAGGGCACGCCCTTGCTGCTAGTGCTCGATGGCGTCACCGATCCGCACAATCTGGGCGCTTGCCTGCGCGTGGCCGATGGCGCCGGCGCGCACGCCGTGATCGCTCCGAAGGACCGCAGCGTGGGTGTGAACACCACGGTGGCCAAGGTGGCCAGCGGCGCGGCGGAGACCGTCCCCTACATCACTGTCACCAACCTGGCGCGCACGTTGCGCGAGTTGCAGGAACGCGGCATCTGGGTGATCGGCACGGACGACGGCACGGAAAAGACGCTCTATGACGTCGATTTCAAGGGGCCGGTTGCCCTGGTGATGGGCGCCGAAGGCGAGGGCATGCGCCGCCTCACCCGCGAGACCTGCGACGAACTCGTCAGCATCCCGATGGCCGGCGGCGTGGAAAGCCTGAACGTTTCCGTGGCCAGCGGCGTGTGCCTGTATGAGGCGGTGCGCCAGCGCCGCCTGAAGCGCTGAGCGCTGGGACGGCATCCGTGACGGCGTACATCGACGCACAGGCGCTCGCGGCATCGCGCCGCCTGATCGGCGAAGCCACCAATATCATGGTGCTTACCGGCGCGGGCGTATCCGCCGAGTCCGGCGTGCCCACGTTCCGCGATGCCATGACCGGCTTGTGGTCGCGCTTCAATCCCGAGGAGCTGGCCCAGGAAGACGCCTACCGGCGCCAGCCCGCGCTGGTCTGGGAGTGGTACCTGCACCGGCGCGAGCTGGTGGCGGCCACCGATCCCAACCCGGCGCATATCGCCCTGGTGGCGCTCGCCGCGCAGAAGGCCGTGACCCTGGCCACGCAAAACGTCGATGGCCTGCATCAGCGCGCCGGCAGCCGCGACGTGATCGAGCTGCACGGCAACCTGTTCGCCAACAAGTGGCTTGACGGCTGCGGCCGTTGCGACCCGGCGGCCGCCGTGCCGGGCATGCCGCCGCGCTGCTCCCTTTGCAATGCCATGATGCGCCCCGGCGTGGTGTGGTTCGGCGAGGAACTGCCGCGCGTGGCCCGCTATCGCGCCGAGCATGCGGCCGAGCAGTGCGATCTGTGCATCGTGGTGGGCACGTCCGGCCTGGTCTATCCGGCAGCCGGCTTGCCCGGCGCAGCCAAGGACCATGGCGCGCATGTCATCGTGGTCAATCCTGAGCCATCGGCGCTGGATCAGACCGCCGACATCGTGTTGCGCGGCCCGGCCGGCGTGGTCTTGCCCTTGCTGTGGGACGGTGTGAGCGCGGCGTCAGCTTGAGCCGGCTCGCCGCCTGGATTCCCGGGCGGCTTCTGTTTTCGCCTTCTCAATTCCCCTCTCAAGCCGTAATCATCGCCTCCAGCTTGACCGCATCCGCCGCAAATGCGCGGATCCCCTCAGCCAGCTTTTCCGTCGCCATTGCGTCTTCATTGAGCTGCCAGCGGAAAGCCGCCTCACCGCACTCGATGCGGGCGATATTGCCAGCCTGTGCCTGATCGACCGACAGCTTGCGCTCCACGGTGTTTTCGCTGGCGGCCAACTTCTCCAGCAGGTCCGGGCTGATGGTGAGCAGGTCGCAGCCGGCCAGTGCCAGGATCTGCTCGGTGCTGCGGAAGCTGGCACCCATCACTTCGGTGGGGTGGCCGAACTTCTTGTAGTAGTCGTAGATCTGGCGCACGGAACGCACGCCGGGATCGTTGTCGCCCGCGTTGGCGGCGGCGTCCCATTTGTCGCCGGCTTGCTTCTTGTGCCAGTCCAGGATGCGGCCAACGAAGGGTGAGATCAGTTGCGCGCCGGCCTCGGCGCAGGCAACGGCCTGGGCCAGCGAGAACAGCAGCGTCATATTGCAGTTGATGCCTTCTCGCTGTAGCACTTCAGCTGCGCGGATGCCTTCCCAGGTCGAGGCGATCTTGATCAGCACGCGTTCGCGGGCCACGCCGCGCTGCTCATACAGCGAGATCAGGTGGCGGGCCTTGGCCAGTGTGGCTTCCGTGTTGAAGGACAGGCGGGCGTCGACCTCGGTCGACACACGGCCCGGCACGATGGCCAGGATCTCGCAGCCAAAGGCGATCAGCAGGGCGTCCATCACGGCGTCGGTGCCTTCATTGCCGCGCACGGCCTTTTCCAGCAGGGGACGGTACTCGTCCTTCTGGACGGCCTTCAGAATCAGGGAAGGATTGGTGGTAGCGTCCTGCGGCGTGTACTGTTTCATCACCTGGAAATCGCCGGTGTCCGCCACCACGGTGGTGAACTGCTTGAGCTGATCGAGCTGGTTCATGGTCAGTGAGTTGCTTTTAAGGGTTGGTGATGGCGCAGGACCAAAACGGCAGGCCCCGGGCGCCAAGCTGATGCATGCCTCGGGTCATTGTACCGTCGGCTCGCGCCCATGCCGGGGATGTCACGGCATTCCGGTACACTATGCGGTTTCCCCCAAAGCAGATGGGCTGTTGTCATGACACAGGATGAACTCAAGGCGCTGGTGGCGCAAGCCGCGGCCGACTATGTCAAAGAGGTAGTGCCGGCGGGTGCGGTGCTGGGCGTGGGCACGGGCTCCACGGCCAACCTCTTTATCGATGCGGTGGCGGCGTTCAAGGAACGCTTTTCCGGCGCGGTCTCCAGCTCGGAGGCGTCCACGCGCCGCCTGCAGCAGCACGGCTTCCAGGTCTTGGACCTGAATGAGGTCGACGAGATCCCCGTGTACGTCGACGGCGCGGACGAGATCGACGCCAGCGGCGCCATGATCAAGGGCGGCGGCGGCGCGCTGACGCGCGAGAAGATCGTGGCCTCGGTGGCCAAGCGCTTTGTCTGCATCGCCGACGGCAGCAAGCTGGTGGATGTGATGGGCGCGTTCCCCCTGCCGGTGGAAGTGATTCCCATGGCACGCGCCGCGGTCGCCCGCCAACTGGCCGCATTCGGTGGCCAGCCGCGCCTGCGCATGACCAAGGAAGGCGGCATCTTCAAGACCGACAACGGCAATGTGATTCTGGATGTGGCCGGCCTGAAGATCAGTAATCCGAAGTCGATGGAAGAAGCCATCAATCACATGCCGGGCGTGGTCACGGTGGGGTTGTTTGCCCTGCGCGGCGCGGACGTACTGCTGCTGGGCACGCCGGAGGGCGTGAAGCGTAGCGACTATTGAATCTGCCGGTCCCGTTGGAGGACCGTTGCATGAAAAAGGGTGCCGTAACAGGCAAAAAGGGTGCCGTAACAGGCACCCTTTTTGTTTTCCAGCGCGCGGCGCAAAGCCGCGCCCAGCCAGATCAGGCGGCCGGCGGCGGCACGTAGCCCTGTGCCTGGTCCGCGCCTTCGCCGAAGAAGTACTTCTCGGTCTGCTTGAGCAGGTACTGGCGAGCGCGGGCGTCGGCCATGTTCAGGCGGTTTTCGTTGATCAGCATGGTCTGGTGCTTGAGCCAGCCAGCCCAGGCTTCCTTCGACACGGTTTGCCAGATCTTCTTGCCAAGTTCGCCTGGCAGCGGCGGCAGGTCGAGCCCTTCGGCTTCTTTGTTGAGCTTGACGCATTGAACCATGCGGGCCATGGGGAACTCCTTGTTGTCGTGTGATGTAGCCGGCGCGGCGAGAGACCGGCCGTTGCGGTGCCGCTATTGTAACGAAGCGGGGGCCGGCCTTCAGGCTACCCCCACCGCCGTCACAGCTTCTTCATCAGCACCATCGACTTGCGCTGCCAGTTGTAGAGCTTGCGCTTGTCTTCCGGCAGGTCGTCCACAGTGGCGTGGACAAAGCCGCGTTTCAGGAACCAGTGCTCCGTGCGGGTGGTGAGCACGAACAGGCGGTCAAGGCCGAGGCTGCGGGCGCGGCGCTCGATGCGCTTGAGCAGGCGCTCGCCGTCGCCGGTGCCCTGGGCTTCGGACGACACAGTCAGGCAGGCCATCTCGGCCATGCCTTCGCGCGGGTAGGCGTAGAGCGCGGCGCAGCCAAACAGCACGCCATCGTGCTCGATCACCGAGAAGTTGGCGATGTCGCGCTCGATCAGGTGGCGCCCGCGTGGTACCAGCGTGCCGTCCTGCTCCAGCGGGGCGATCAGCTGCAGGATGCCGCCGACATCGTCCAGCGTGGCTTCGCGCAGGCTTTCCAGGTCGGTGTCGGAGATCATGGTGCCGACGCCGTCGTGCAGGAACAGCTCCAGCAGCACCGAGCCGTCCAGCTGGAAGGGGATCAGGTGGGCGCGCGGCACGCCGCCCTTGAGCGCCTTGACCAGGTGTTCCAGGTAATAGGAGACATCGGGCGGCAGGTGGTTGTTCTGCAGCCGCTCGATGGCGGTGCGCAGCGACATTTCCGGCATCAGCTTGCCGACCGGGTCCTGCACGCCGGGGACTTCGGTGATGAAGACCAGCTTGTCGGCCTTCAGTGCGATGGCGGTGGCGCTGGCCACGTCTTCCATCGACAGGTTGAAGGCCTGGCCGGTGGGCGAGAAGCCAAGCGGCGAGAGCAGCACGATCTTGCCGTGCGACAGCGACATGCGAACCGACTCGCCGTCGATCTTGCGCACCAGCCCGGTGTGCTGGTAATCCACGCCGTCGACGATGCCGAGTGGGCGGGCGGTGACGAAGTTGCCGGAGATCACCGACAGCTGGGCGCCAGCCATGGGCGTGTTAGGCAAGCCCTGGCTGAAGGCGGCCTCGATATCTAGGCGCAGTTCGCCGGCGGCTTCCTTGGCGCACTCCAGCGCCGCGTTGTCGGTCACGCGCACGCCGTCGGCGAATTGCGACTCGACGTGGCGCAGCGCCAACTGCTCTTCCACCTGCGGGCGCGAGCCGTGCACCAGCACGATCTGCATGCCCATG
This sequence comes from Cupriavidus sp. MPR-AND1C, assembly GCF_058809705.1. Classification (NCBI taxonomy): domain Bacteria; kingdom Pseudomonadati; phylum Pseudomonadota; class Betaproteobacteria; order Burkholderiales; family Burkholderiaceae; genus Cupriavidus; species Cupriavidus sp. MPR-AND1C. The sequence goes on from NZ_JBXASU010000034.1 coordinate 51,021, forward strand.
GCGTGCAGCAGGGCCACGTCATTGACCAGGGCGTCGAGGATGTTGGCCTTGACCAGCTCACCGCCGAAGGCGATCACGAAGGTCTTGCCGCGGAAGGCGTGGATATAGGGCGCAACCGCTCGCAGCCAGTCGACGAACTGCTGGTGGTCGGGGCCGCCACGCTCGACGGGGTCGGCGCCGGTGGCAGGCGCGGGCAGCGTGGAAGGGGCGGTGACGGGCAGGGGCTCGTCCATTTCGGACGGCGCGGGCGCGTCGGCTGGCGTGTCGGTTCTTGCATTCATGCCGCGGATTATAATCCCGGCCAATGTCAGCACAACGCCCCGCCAAACCTTTGTCGCCGGATCGGAAAACCGATGCCGGCCTCCCCACGCCCAAGGCCGCCCCCTCGCCAGCCCAGCCCGCTGTCCAGCCTGTCGCCAGGCCGGCGCGGGGGGCGGGCGCGCCGGCCGTGGCCGCCACGCCGGTCGCCGGCCCGCCGGCCGAGCGCCAGCCCCGGCAGCCGGGCCAGACCCGGCAAGCCAGGCCGCAGCCGGCAAACGGCACGCCCCGGCCGCCGCGCCCGGAGCGCACCGAGCGAGCGCCCCGCGAGGCACGCCGCCCGGTGCGCCAGGCCAACCCGCTCCCGCCCATCACCTTCCCCGAGGCACTGCCGGTATCCGGCCGCCGCGAGGAGATCGCGCAGGCGCTGCTGGCCAACCAGGTGGTGATCGTCTCCGGCGAGACCGGCTCCGGCAAAACCACTCAGTTGCCCAAGATCTGCCTGTCGATCGGGCGCGGCCCGGGTGCCGACGGCAGCGGCGGCCTGATCGGCCACACGCAGCCACGCCGGATTGCGGCCACCTCCACGGCCAAGCGCATCGCGCAGGAGATCGGCACGCCGCTCGGCGAGCACGTGGGCTACCAGGTGCGTTTCAACGACACCATGTCGGCGGGCGCGTCGGTCAAGCTGATGACCGACGGCATCTTGCTGGCCGAGACGCAGAACGATCCGCTGCTGCGTGCCTATGACACCATCATCATCGACGAGGCGCACGAACGCAGCCTCAATATCGATTTCCTGATCGGCTACCTGAAGGAGATCTTGCCCAAGCGGCCAGACCTCAAGCTGGTCATCACCTCGGCCACCATCGACGCCAACCGCTTCGCCGAGCACTTTGCGCAGGGCGGCAAGCCTGCGCCGGTGATCGAGGTCAGCGGGCGTCTGTATCCCGTGGAGATCCGTTACCGGCCGATCGAGAAGGACAAGGTGGGGCCTGGCGAGGGCGCGCCCAAGTCCGCGCAATCGAAAGATCGCGACCTGTTCGACGGCATCGTCGAGGCCGTGGACGAATTGTGCCGGCTCGGCCCGGGCGATGTGCTGGTGTTCCTGCCCGGCGAGCGCGAAATTCGCGAGGCTGCCGAGGCGCTGCGCAAGCACCATCCGCCGCATACCGAGATCCTGCCCCTGTTCGCGCGCTTGTCGGTGCAGGAGCAGGAACGGGTGTTCCGGCCTTCCAATGCGCGGCGCATCGTGCTGGCCACCAACGTGGCCGAAACCTCGCTCACCGTGCCCGGCATCCGCTATGTGGTGGATACCGGGATGGCGCGGGTCAAGCGCTATTCCTACCGCAACAAGGTCGAGCAGCTGCAGATCGAGGCGATCTCGCAGGCCGCCGCCAACCAGCGCGCCGGGCGTTGCGGCCGGGTGGCCGACGGCGTGTGCATCCGGTTGTACGAGGAGGCCGATTTCATCAGCCGGGCGCGCTTTACCGATCCGGAGATCCTGCGCTCGTCGCTGGCCGCGGTGATCTTGCGCATGAAGGCACTGAAGCTGACGGCGATCGAGGAATTCCCCTTTATCGAGCCGCCGCTGGGCCGGGCCATTGCCGACGGCTACCAGCTGTTGCAGGAGCTGGGCGCGGTGGAAAGCGTGGGCGATGACGTCAACGCGCTGACCCAGGTCGGCCGCCAGCTGGCCCGCCTGCCGCTGGACCCCCGCGTGGCCCGCATGACGCTGGCCGCGCGCGAGCACCATTGCTTGCGCGAGGTGCTGATCATCGCCAGCGCGCTGTCGGTGCAGGATCCGCGCGATCGTCCGCAGGAGGCGCAGGAAGCGGCCGACCAGGCCCACCGCAAGTTCATGGACGAGCGCTCCGAGTTCCTGGGCTGGGTCAAGATGTGGAAGTGGTTCGAGGACGCGGTGGCGCACAAGAAGACCAACCGCCAGCTGCAGGACCAGTGCCGCGCCAGTTTCCTGTCGCATGTGCGCCTGCGCGAATGGCGCGACGTGCATTCGCAGCTGCTGACTACCGTCACCGAGCAGGGCTGGAAGCTCAACGAGAGCGAGCCCACCTATGAGCAGGTGCACAAGGCGCTGCTCACGGGATTGCTCGGCAACGTAGGTTGCAGGATTGAAGACGCCGACGGCCGCGGGCGCGAGTACCTGGGCGCGCGCGGCATCAAGTTCCACCTGTGGCCAGGCTCGCTGATCGCGCGCAAGGTCGGCCGTTGGATCATCGGCGCCGAGCTGATCGAAACCAGCCGGTTGTTTGCACGCACGCTGGCCAAGATCGAGCCGGAATGGCTGGAGCAGGTCGGCCGCCATTTGCTCCGCATCAGCTGGAGCGATCCGCACTGGGAGAAGAAATCCGGCCAGGTGATGGCGATGGAGCGCGCCACGCTGTACGGGCTGGTGGTCTACCAGCACCGGCGCGTGCACTACGGGCCGATGAACCCGGCCGAGGCACGCGAGCTGTTTATCCGCCGCGGGCTGGTGGAAGGCGAGTTCGATACCAAGCTGCCGTTCTTCGCCCATAACCAGCGCCTGACGCGCGAGATCGAAAACCTGGAGCACAAGGCGCGCCGCCAGGACGTGCTGGTTGACGATGAGCTGATCTTCGCGTTCTACGATCGCCTGATCCCCGCCGAGATTCACCAGCAGGCCACCTTCGAGCAGTGGTACCAGGCTGAGAGCGCGCGCGAGCGCAAGCTGCTTTACCTGAACCGCGAAGAACTGATGCGGCACGAGGCGGCTGGCATCACCACCGACCTGTTTCCCAAGCTGATGCCGGTGGCGGGCGTGGATATGTCGCTGACGTACCACTTCGAGCCCGGCAGCCATCGCGATGGCGTGACGCTGACGGTGCCGCTGTATGCGCTTAACCAGGTGCGCCAGGAGCGCGCGGACTGGCTGGTGCCGGGCATGGTCAAGGAGAAGGTGCACCTGCTGCTCAAGTCGCTGCCGCAGAAGCTGCGCCGCCATTGCGTGCCGCTGCCGGATTACGCGGCGGGCTTCGTCGATCGCAATGCCTTTGGCGAGGGCGAGTTGCTGGATGTGCTGATTGCCGACATCCGCGAGCAGACCGGCACCATGGTCAAGCGCGCCGACTTCAAGCTGGAGACCTTGCCCGCCCATCACGCCATGAACTTCAAGGTGGTGGACGAGCACGGCCGGCAACTGGACATGGGCCGCAACCTGGCGCAGTTGCGCGCCGAGTTTGGCGGGCAGGCGCAGCAGTCGTTCCAGAACATCGCCGCGCGCGATGTGCCGGCGGCCGAGGCGGGGCAATACGAGAACCTGACCAGCTGGTCCTTCGGCGAATTGCCCGAGCTGCTGGAGGTCCGCAAGGGCAACCAGACGCTGTACGGCTATCCTGCGCTGGTCGATCACGCCACGCATTGCGACGTGGAGGTGTTCGACGATCCGCAGGAAGCCGCGCGCATCCATCAAGCCGGGCTACGCCGCCTGTTTGCGCTGCAGTTGCGCGAGCAGGTGAAGTTCCTGGAGAAGAACATCCCCGGCATGCAGCAGATGGCGATGCAGTACATGACGCTGGGCACGCAGGAGATGTTGCGCGACCAGATCGTGATGCTGGCGCTGGAGCGGGCCTGCCTGCAGGCGCCGCTGCCGCGCAACGAGGCTGAGTTCGCCGCCCGCAAGGAAGAAGGGCGCTCGCGCCTGAGCCTGCTGGCGCAGGAGATCGCCCGGCTGGTGGGGGCAGTGCTGGCCGAGTATGCGACGCTGCCGCGCAAGCTGATCCAGGCCAAGCCGTTCGCCGCGGCGCATGCCGACATGCAGGCGCAGCTCACACGGCTGATGGGCAAGCATTTTGTGGTCGATACGCCTTACCTGCAGTTGGTGCATTTCCCGCGCTACCTGAAGGGCATCGCCATGCGCGTCGACAAGATCAAGGGCGACCCGGCGCGCGACACCCAGCGGCTGCAGGAAATCACGCCGCTGCTGCAGCAATGGCAGCGCGCCGAGACGCAGTTGCGGCAGCAGGGGCGGGGCGTGGAAGACGCGCGCCTGGATGAGTTCCGCTGGATGCTGGAAGAGCTCCGCGTGGCGCTGTTCGCGCAGGAGTTGCGCACGCCCGTGCCGATGTCGGTCAAGCGTCTGCAAAAGGTGTGGGAAGCCATGCAGCGCTGAAGCCAGGGTTGCCGGCCTTTCGCGCGAACGCTCCCCCGCGCGGAGATTGTGACCAAATGTTAGTTTGTTGCGCCAGGTCATCGGATCGCAGTCCGAAAACGTTAGAATGGTCGATTAAGTCATTGTTTAACAGTCTTATGCTCGCATTGCGTCGTGTAGTTTCCGGGTTTGCCGCCATCGGCACCCTGGCCCTGGGGATGGTAGCGGCGCCGGCGTTGGCGGAAGTGGTGGTGGTGCTCAATTCGGGTGATGCTACCGTCACCTTGATCGACAAGGACACCCAGAAGGTGCTGGAGACGTTCCCGATCGGGAAGGAGCCGCACCACCTGATCGCCACGCCCGACGACAAATCGCTGATCGTTGCCAATGCGGTCGGCAACGACCTCGTGTTCCTCGACCCGGTCACCGGCAAGGTCCAGCAGCGCCTGCCCAATATCGACGATCCCTACCAGATCGGCTTCTCGCCCGACCAGAAGTGGTTCCTGACCACGGGCAACCGCCTCGATCGCGTCGACGTGTATCGCTGGGACGGCAAGGCGCTCAAGATCGCCAAGCAACTGCCGCTGGCCAAGACACCGAGCCATATCGCCTTTACCGCCGACAGCCGTGTTGCCTTTGTCACGCTGCAGGACTCCAACGAGGTGGTCGCCATCGACCTGCCCACGCAGACCGTGATGTGGCGCATGAACGCCGGTTCGGCGCCGGCGGGCGTGTGGGTTACGCCGGACCAGAAATACCTGCTGGTGGGCATGACCGGTGCCGACTACGTCGCCGTGATCGACTGGCATACCCGCACCGTGGTCAAGCAGATCCAGACCGGCAAGGGCGCGCACAATTTCCGCGCGGTGGGCGACAAGCGCCATCTGTTCTTGTCCAACCGGGTCTCCGGCACCATCAGCATCATCGACCAGCAGACCCTGGCCAAGGTTGGCGACATCACCGGCCTGCCGGCTGGCCCCGATGACATGGAGCTGACCGCCGACGGCAAGACCTTGTGGGTGAGCTTCCGCTGGGCGCGTTCGGTGGGCCTGATCGACGTGGCCAGCCGCAAGCTGGTCAAGACCATTCGCGTGGGCCGCTCGCCGCACGGCATTTATTTCCGTACCCGCGCGCCGCTTTATTGAGAGAGGGCGCCCGTCCGGGAACGCCATGGCGGGCGCGGCATCGAACTAGTATGGCCGCCGCCACTCCAATGCAGTCACAGGAAATCAGGACAGGCATCATGAGCAAGCATTCGCAGCCCCGGTTGCCCCGCGCCTTGGTCCGCGCGGTGGCTGCCGGGCTTGCAGCCACCGGACTGGCGCTGGCCGCCGGGCCGGCCAGTTCGGCGGGTCCGGTGCCTGCCGCCGCGCCCCAGGCCTGCCGCGCCGGCACGCTCTACCTGACCTTTGATACCGGCAGCATGAGCCAGGCGGCGCTGATCGCCGATACGCTGCGCCGGCACCATATCAAGGCCACGTTCTTCCTCGCCAACGAACCCACCATCAACAAGGACAGCTCGCTCGACCCGGGCTGGGCCGCGTACTGGAAGACGCTGGCAGCCGATGGCCATGTTTTTGGCAGCCACACGTTCGATCACGTCTACCTGCGCGGCGTACGCGACGGCAAGGTCACCATGCGCGCGCAGTTCGGCGCGCATGCGGGGCAGGACGTGGCGATGGACCAGCAGAGCTTTTGTAGTGAGCTGAACCGCAGCGCGCAGGCGCTCAAGCGCCTCAGCGGCGCGACCATGTCGCCGCTGTGGCGGGCACCGGGCGGCCATACCGCGCCGCAGACGCTGCAATGGGCCGAGCAGTGCGGGTTCAAGCACGTGGCCTGGGCGCCGGCCGGCTTCCTGGGTGACGAGCTTTCGTCCGAGCGTTTCCCGAACAAGGCGCTGCTGGAGCGCGCGTTGCGCGACCTGCGCGATGGCGACATCGCCATGGCGCACCTCGGCATCTGGTCGCGCAAGGATCCCTGGGCGCCCGGCGTGCTCGAGCCGCTGATCAGCGGCCTGGAGCACAAGGGCTTCTGCTTTGCCACGCTGCGTGAGCATCCCGCCTATCGTGACTGGCTGCGCGGGCAGTCCGCCACGGTGGCCGGGCAAGCAGCCGGGAGCCGCTGATGCTCGACCTGCTCAACGGCTGGATCGGCCAGATTGAAGCCACGCTGTTCCAGGACGTGATCCTGCCGGTGGTCTACCAGCTTGGGCTGGGCGGCTATGCCGAGGACGCCTTCACCGGCACCGAATGGCTGCTGGTCGGGCTGGTGCAGATCGTGGTGATGGTGCTGATCCTCGGGCCGCTGGAAAAGCTGCGCCCGGTCGAAGCCGTGACCGACCGCGCCGCCATTCGCACCGACATCCTTTACACCGTCGTGCATCGCCTCGGCCTGTTCCGGCTGGCCATGTTCTTCCTGCTCGGTCCGCTGATGGACGGGCTGGAAGGGCATCTGCGCCTGCTCGGCTGGCAGCGGGTCAATGTGGAAGACTGGTGGCCGGCGGTAACGTCGAGCCCGCTGGTCAGCTTCTTTATCTACCTGCTGCTGTTCGACCTGCTCGACTACTGGTACCACCGCCTCTCGCATACCTACCGCTGGTGGTGGAGCCTGCATTCGCTGCATCACAGCCAGCGCCAGATGACGCTATGGAGCGATAACCGCAACCACCTGCTCGACGACATGCTGCGCGACGTGGTGTTTGCGGTGGCGGCGCTGGCGGTGGGCGTGGAGCCTTCCCAGTACGTGATGCTGGTGGCCCTGTCGCAACTGCTGCAGAGCTTGCAACATGCCAACCTGCGCCTGCACTTTGGCACGTGGGGCGAGCGGTTGCTGGTCTCGCCGCGCTTTCACCGCACCCATCATGCGGTTGGCGTCGGCCACGAAGCCATCGGCCGGCCCACCAAGCTGGGCGGATGCAACTATGGCGTGATCTTTCCCTGGTGGGACATGTTGTTCCGCACCGCTGTGTTCACCGACGCATACTACCCCACCGGTGTGCGGGACCAGATGCCGCCACCGGCAGGCAAGGGGCGCGACTACGGCGCTGGGTTCCTGTCCCAGCAGTGGTACGGGATCAAGCGCCTGTTGCGGCTCGGCTGAAGCGGCGGGGCGCCTGCCGTGGCAGCCCCGCGAGCGCGCTTTCCCCCGCAAGGCGCGCGCGCCGCGCCCTGCCGTCTTGCGCGAGCGGTGCACGCGTCCCCCGCGGCACTTATGACGTGTGCTAGTCTAGTTGTCCCCGCCTTTGTGGAACCCCAATTCACTGCATGAACGATATTTTTCGCGCGCTAGGCCGTGCCCTGATCAGCCAGCTGCATCCGCGCATGCTGATGCTTACCGTCATTCCTTTCCTGCTCGCCACCGGGCTGTGGGGTGGCCTGCTGCTGTGGGGGTGGGAGCCGATCATGACGGCCGCGCGCGGCGTGCTTGAGACGTCGGTGCTGACCAGCTGGATCTACGGCGCGCTCGACTGGTTCGGCTTGCAGTCCCTGCGCACGGTGGTGGCGCCGTTGTTTGTGATCGCGTTGATGATCCCGCTGGTGATTGCTTCCATGCTGGTGTTTATCAGTTTGTTCTCGGTGCCAGCCGCGGTGCGGCACCTGGAGCGCAGCTATCCGGACCTGGTCAAGGCCAAGGGCGGCAGCATGGTGGGCAGCGTGTTCCAGGCGCTGGGCAGCACCTTGGTGTTCCTGTTGCTGGCGCTGGTGACGCTGCCGCTGTGGCTGATCCCGCCTTTCTTTGCCTTGATCCCACCCTTGTTGTGGGGCTGGCTGACCTATCGCGTGATGACCTACGACGCGCTCGCGCAGCATGCCACGCCAGAGGAGCGCAAGACGCTGATGAAGCGCCATCGCATGTCGTTGCTCTCCATTGGCGTGGCGGTGGGCCTGCTGGGCTCGGCGCCGACGCTGATCTGGGTGGCTTCGGCGGCGCTGATTTTCCTGTTTCCGTTCGTGCTCGCGGGCACGCTGTGGCTGTATGTGCTGATCTTTATTTTCTCGGCACTGTGGTTTGGCCATTTCTGCCTGCGCGCGCTGGAGCAATTGCGCGCCGAGCGCGCTGCCGCGGCCGCCGCGGCAGCGCCGGTGGTGGACGTTATCGACCTGGCGCCGTCCGATGTACGGCGCATTGAACAATCCTGAAGCGAGGGCATCATGGGTTTCGGCCTGATCGTCATTGGTGACGAGATTCTGTCGGGGCGGCGCGAAGACAAGCATATGCGCCGTGCCATCGAACTGCTGGCGGCGCGCGGGCTGGCGCTGGACTGGGCGGAGTACGTGGGCGATGAGCGCGCGCGCATCACCGCCACACTGCGCCGCACGTTCGCGGGCAACGATGTGGTGTTTTGCACCGGCGGCATTGGCGCCACACCCGATGACCACACCCGGCAGTGCGCCGCGGCCGCGCTCGGCGTGCCGCTGGAACTGCATCCGGATGCCCGCGAGCAGATCGCCTTGCGGATCGCGGAGACCGCGGCGGGCGATCCCGCCAAGGCCGACCTGAACGTGCCGGAGAACCAGCATCGCTTCAAGATGGGCGAATTCCCCGCTGGCGCGCGCATCATCCCGAACAGCTACAACCGCATCCCCGGTTTTTCCGTGGCCGACCATCATTTCATGCCTGGCTTCCCGGTCATGGCGTGGCCGATGATGGAGTGGGTGCTGGATACCTGCTATTCCCACCTGTTTCATCAGGCGGTGCAAGTGGAGCGGTCGTTCCTGGTGTTCGAGGCGCCGGAATCCACGCTGACGCCGCTGATGGAGCGGGTCGAGGCCGCCTTCGAAGGCGTCCGCGTGTTCAGCCTGCCGTCGGTGGGCGACGCGAAGCGCGGCGAGCTCTATGCGCGCCGCCACATCGACCTGGGTGTGAAGGGCCTGGCTGACCTGGTCGAACCTGCCTATGCCATGCTGCGCGAAGGCGTGCGGGCGATGGGCTTCGAGCTGGTGGAGGTTGCGGCGCGGCGCCCGGGAGATCCGGCAGGGGACTGAGCCCTTGGCGGCGGAGACGTGGTCGGTGCAATGAAAAAACGGGACAGCCATGCTGTCCCGTTTTGCTTTTTTTGCGCAATGTACGTGATTTGCGCGATTTACGCGCTTCCGAGCTTCAGGCGCCGTGCCAGGGCAGGCCGCGGAAGCACCAGCCTTCCACCGTCTTGCGGTGGTGCTGTTCATCGCGAGCGCCTTCGAAGCCTTCCAGCACGTCCATGGCGAACTGATAGCCGGCTTGCGTGGCGACGCTGGCAGCGTGCTTGGAGCGTGCCGCACTGCGGCACAGGAACAGCACGGGCACATCGGTGCGCACGCGGGCCTTGAGTTGCGCGATAAAGGCGGCGTTCTGCGCACCGCCCGGATAGCTGCTCCATTCCACATGTGCCGATTGGGCTTCCGGCAGGTCCGGCGCGCCGATCCAGTCGAGCTCAGCTTGCGTGCGCACGTCCACCATCACGGCGGTCGGATCGCCCTGCAGCAGTGCAAAAGCTTCCTGCGGGGAGAGGGCGCCGAAGTACGGCAGTTGGTTTTGCTGCTGGCGCTCGCGCGCCGCTTGGAGTAGGTCGTCTCGGGTGGTCATCTGGGTGACAAAATCGGTGGGTGAAATGGCATCTGGCGGAGGCTGCCGGCTATTCTAGCGTGCCGGACGTGCTCGCCGGCGGCTGTTGGCCGCGAACGGCGGCTAGCGGCATCGGTTACGCCAGCTTGGTCGCGCACCGCCGGCATCTTGGTAGCAGGATCTTGCACCGCAAGCAGGCAACGGCGCTCGGTTTGCACCAAATTGTTCCAATCTGGTGCTTGTGCACCAAAATAGAGCAATGTGACGCGTTCATGCACAAAGTTGGTGATTTTCGCGCAGGCCGGGGAAGGTTGCTGGCGTTCCCGGAATGAGGCGGATGCCGAACGGATTTATGCGTATGCCATATGCGGCACCCGAAACGCGCCTGGGCCCCCGTATCGCGTCGTCTGGCTGCACTTTTTTCGGGAACGCAGGGGTAACTAGGGGGTTGCCTTGGCATGCTTTCTGCTAACATTCCTCGTCCCTTTCGTGGCCGATCTTTGTATTGATGCAAACGTCTTTGATGCGTTGCACAGCGCAGATCGACGCAAGAATGGCTTTTCTAGATTCAGCCGAATTTCCAGGAGATAGGCATGGCCCACAGCGTTGCAGATGTGATGAAGCTGGTGAAGGAAAACGACGTCAAGTTCGTCGACTTCCGTTTCACCGATACCAAAGGCAAAGAGCAGCACGTGTCGGTACCCGTGTCGCACTTCGATGAAGACAAGTTTGAGAGCGGCCACGCTTTCGACGGCTCGTCGATCGCCGGCTGGAAGGGTATCGAGGCTTCGGACATGCTGCTGATGCCGGATCCGAATACCGCTAACGTCGATCCGTTTTACGAAGAACCGACCCTGATCCTGACCTGCGACGTGGTTGAGCCGTCGGATGGCAAGGGCTACGACCGCGATCCGCGTTCCATCGCCAAGCGCGCCGAGGCTTACCTGAAGAGCACCGGTCTGGGCGACACCGCCTTCTTCGGCCCGGAACCCGAGTTCTTCATCTTCGACGGCGTGACCTGGAACATTGACATGCAGGGTTGCTCCGTCAAGATCCACTCGGAAGAAGCACCGTGGTCGTCGGGCAAGGAGTTCGAACACGGCAACAGCGGCCACCGTCCGGGCAAGAAGGGCGGCTACTTCCCGGTTGCCCCGATCGACACCTTCCAGGACATCCGTTCGGAAATGTGCCTGATCCTGGAATCGCTGGGCATCCCCGTGGAAGTTCACCACCACGAAGTGGCTGGCCAGGGCCAGAACGAAATCGGCACCAAGTTCAGCACGCTGGTGCAGCGCGCCGACTGGACGCAGCTGCAAAAGTACGTGATCCAGAACGTTGCCCACACCTACGGCAAGACCGCTACCTTCATGCCGAAGCCGGTCGTTGGCGACAACGGTTCGGGCATGCACGTGCACCAGTCCGTGTGGAAGGATGGCCAGAACCTGTTCGCAGGCAACGGCTACGCTGGCCTGTCGGAATTCGCGCTGTACTACATCGGCGGCATCATCAAGCACGCTCGCGCGCTGAACGCCCTGACCAACCCGGGCACGAACTCGTACAAGCGTCTGGTGCCGGGCTTCGAAGCACCGGTCAAGCTGGCTTACTCGGCTCGCAACCGTTCGGCATCGATCCGTATTCCGTACGTTGCCAACCCGAAGGGCCGTCGTATCGAGACCCGCTTCCCGGATCCGCTGATGAACCCGTACCTGGGCTTCTCGGCGCTGCTGATGGCTGGCCTGGACGGCGTGCAAAACAAGATCCACCCGGGCGAAGCCGCCGACAAGAACCTGTACGACCTGCCGCCGGAAGAGGATGCAAAGATCCCGACCGTGTGCTCCAGCCTCGACCAGGCCCTGGAATACCTCGACAACGACCGCGAGTTCCTGACGCGCGGCGGCGTCTTCTCCAACTCCATGATCGATGCCTACATCGAGCTGAAGATGGAAGAAGTGACCCGCTTCCGCATGACCACGCACCCGATCGAGTTCGATATGTACTACTCGCTGTAAGGCGGGGCGTTGCCAGGTTGTGACCGGGCAACAGTTGCACCAGGAAGGGGCGGCCTCGGCTGTCCCTTTTTGTTTTGTCCGCCGGTTTGATCGCTAGAATGGGACTCCTTTCCCACCATCCCTGCTGATGTCAATGGACGCGCTCGAATTCCCGCTTTCCTCGCTTGGACCGATGCACCGGTTCGGTGCCCCCGTGCACGTATCGGCGGCTGCCTGCGCCATGCTGGCGCTTGTGCTGGTGTGCTGGAGCCGGCCGGCCCCGGCGCAGTCGGATATCTACGTCTGCGCTGGCCCCAACGGCGTGCCTGAATACCGCAATGGCAACGGCGGCAAGGGCTGCAAGCGGCTCAGCCTGCCGGAAGTCACGACGGTGCCGGGCGGGCGCGTGAGCACCCCTTCGGCAGGCAAGGGTGCCGGGCCCACGACTGCGCCCACCGCGTTTCCGCGCGTCGACAGTGCTACCCAGAAAAGCCGCGATGGCGAGCGCCGCGCGGTGCTTGAGCAGGAGCTGCAAAGCGAGGAGGCCAAGCTGGCCGCGCTGCGCGCCGAGTTCAACAACGGCCAGCCCGAGCGCCAGGGCAATGAACGTAACTACCAGAAGTACCTCGACCGCACCGCCACGTTGCGCGACGACATCGCGCGTGGCGAGGCCAATGCCGCTTCGCTGCGGCGCGAACTCTCCAATTTGAAGGACTAGCACTATGCGTCGCCTGATTCGCAGCGTCTCGCGCAAGGTGGCTTCGGCCGGGGCTGGCACGTCGGCCGAGGCTGAAGCCATGGTGCTGCCATTGGGCGATGTGTCCTACCACCAGGGGCTGGACGTGGTCGCCAACCCGGTGTTGCTGGTGCGCCAGCCCGGCCTGCGCATCGTCTACGCCAATCCCGCCGCCGAGGCCAGCTTCGCGGTGTCGCGCAAAGCCATGGTGGAGCTGTCGCTGGCAGACCTGTTCGGCGCTTCGGAAGAGCTCGGCAGCATGATCGAGACCGTGATTTCGCGGCAGTTCGACGCGCGCCGGCAGGATGTGGTACTGCATCCGCCCCTGCAGGAGCCGATGCACGCGCACGTGGTGATCGGCGCGCTGGATGCCACGGCCGACACGGTACTGGTGGAAGTGCTGCCCAACGAGCAAAAGGTCCGCAGCGACCGCGAGGAGCGCATCCTCGACCTGACCTCGGCCAACAAGGAGCTCATCCGCAATCTGGCGCATGAGATCAAGAACCCGCTGGGCGGCATCCGAGGCGCGGCGCAATTGCTCGAGTTCGAGTTGCCTGACCGTTCGCTGCGGGAGTACACCCAGGTCATCATCAAGGAGTCGGACCGCCTGCAGACGCTGGTGGACCGCCTGCTGGAGCCGCATCGCCATCCGCACATCGTGTCCGACCTCAATATCCACGAGGTGCTGGAGCGCGTGCGCTCGGTGGTGCTGGCCGAATTCCCCTCCGGGCTGGATATCGTGCGCGACTACGACGCGAGCCTGCCCGACCTGCGCGGCGACATGGAACAGTTGATCCAGGCCGTGCTCAACATCGTCCACAACGCTGCCCAGGCACTCGCGGAGCGCGTCGCACGGGGCGATGCGCAGATCATCCTGCGCACCCGTGTGGCCCGCCAGGTAACCATAGCGAAGCGATTATTCAAGCTGGCATTGGACTTGCATGTCATTGATAACGGTCCGGGCATCCCCGAGGATATCCGCGAACGCATCTTCTACCCGCTGGTGTCGGGCAGGGATGGCGGTAGCGGCCTCGGTCTCACACTCGCTCAAACCTTCGTGCAGCAGCACGAGGGCTTGATCGAATGCGAGAGCCGGCCGGGCTGTACCGACTTCCGTATCCTGCTGCCCCTGCATTGATCGCATCGGCGACAGCAATTGGAACTGCCCCAATGATTGCTGCCGACCGGCTTGCCGGCGGTGTGCGGCCAGGTTCGCGGAAGACCAAATGACACCGAGCAGACAAGCGACGCACATGAAGCCGATCTGGATAGTCGACGACGATCAATCAATCCGCTGGGTTCTTGAGAAGGCCCTCGCCCGCGAAAGCCTGCTCTCACGCAGCTTCACCAACGTGCGCGACGTACTGGCCGCGCTGGAAGACGACGAACCACAGGTCCTGATCTCCGATATCCGCATGCCGGGTGGCTCGGGCCTGGACCTGCTGCAAGCGCTCAAGGCGCGGCATCCGGGGCTGCCAGTCATCGTGATGACGGCATACTCCGACCTGGATAGCGCGGTAGCGGCCTTCCAGGGTGGTGCCTTCGAGTACTTGGCCAAGCCCTTCGATGTGGATAAGGCGGTCGAACTGATTCGCCGCGCGCTGCAGGAAAGCCTGCGCGAGGAGGAGCTCGACGACCGCCTGGTCGACGCGCCCGAAATCCTCGGCCAGGCGCCGGCCATGCAGGACGTGTTCCGCGCCATCGGCCGCCTGTCGCAATCGAACGTGACAGTGCTGATCACCGGCGAGTCCGGTACCGGCAAGGAACTGGTGGCGCAGGCGCTGCACAAGCATAGCCCGCGCGCCAACGGGCCCTTTATCGCTCTCAATACCGCAGCCATTCCGAAGGACCTGCTGGAGTCGGAACTGTTCGGCCATGAGCGCGGGGCGTTTACCGGCGCGCAGACCATGCGCCGCGGCCGCTTCGAGCAGGCCGAGGGCGGTACGCTGTTCCTCGACGAAATCGGCGACATGCCGTTCGACCTGCAAACGCGCCTGCTGCGTGTGCTGTCGGATGGCAACTTCTACCGCGTGGGTGGCCACAACCCGTTGCGCGCCAACGTGCGCGTGATTGCAGCCACCCACCAGAACCTGGAAACGCGTGTCAAGGAAGGGCTGTTCCGCGAGGACTTGTTCCACCGCCTCAACGTGATCCGCCTGCGCTTGCCGCCGCTGCGCGAACGGCCGGAAGACATCACGCTGCTGGCGCGTCATTTCCTGCAGAAGAGTGCCAAGGAACTGGGCGTGGAGCCCAAGCGCATGTCGGACGAGGCCCTGGCCTATGTCAGCACACTGCCGTTCCCTGGCAACGTGCGTCAGCTGGAGAACCTGTGTAACTGGCTGACCGTGATGGCGCCTGCGCAGACCATCGAGGTCAAGGACATGCCAGCCGAGATGATCGGCACCGGTACGGCGCCGGGCGGCGGTGCCGGTGCGGCGCGCCAGGCGGAGTTCCGGGCAGAGGGCAGGACGGACGAAGCCGACGGCCATGACGCCGTCGACTACGGCGCCGCGCCTACCACCCTGGGCGGGGAGCCCGATACCGCGCTGGCTTACGCTGGCCGCTCGGCTGCGGCCAGCGTGCTGGCGGGCTGGGAGCACCTGCTGGCGGGGGAAGCTCGCGCCATGCTGGAGTCCGGCCAGCCGGAAGTCATGGACGCACTGACGCGGCGTTTCGAGAAGGCGGTGCTGGAGGCTGCGCTGGGCGTTACCCGCGGGCGCCGCGTCGAGGCGGCCACGCGCCTGGGCATTGGCCGCAATACCATCACGCGCAAGCTGCAGGAGCTCGGCTTCGATTGAATCGGGTCATGGCCGTAATTGCAGCGCATAAAAAAACAGCCGGGCTTGCCCGGCTGTTTTTTTTATGCGCTGCGCGCCGTTGCCAGTTCAGCCGCGCGCGGCCAGCAGAAGTTCAGCCATTTCCGCAAAGCCCTCGCCGCAGGCCGCCTCGGTGATATAGGCCGGCTTGGCCGGCAGCTGCGGCAGGATGTCGCGGATGTTGGCGACCCCGACCGACAGCGGGAAATGCGCAAACATGCTGGCGTCGTTCGCTGAGTCGCCGATAAACAGCCATTCCTCCCGCTCGGCATCCAGGTCGGCGCCCAGTAATTCCGCGGCGCACAAACGGCTCATGCTGAGCTTGTCGTGATCACCGAACCAGCCATTGACGTGAATGGACGAGACCGTGGCGGTCATGCCGGCTTGCCGCATCAGCCCGGCGATGCGCTCGACCGCTGTGGGCGGCAGGGGGGCGACGTCCTCGGCGTGGTCGACGGCCAGGTCGGCGGCGTGCCAGGCCTGGTCCGAGGCCAGCGCGCAGCCTGGCACCTCTTGCACGATGCGTTTGCCAAGCGCGTGGATGCGAGCCAGGTTGTCGGCCCGGGTGGCAGCGTCGTCCAGGTAACGGGTCACCAGCTTGCCCGCGCGCAGGTGGGAGTAGAAGGCGCCGTTTTCGCCGATGATGGCGTCCACCGGCCATAGCCGCGTCAGGATCTCGGCCCAGGCGATACAGCGTCCCGTGACCGGGATCACGTGCAGCCCGGCTGCCTTGAGGCGGTCGAGCGCCATGTAGGTGGCCGCCGGCAGCCTGCCGTCGGTGGTGATGGTGCCGTCGATATCGGTCAGTACGCCGCGAATCCGGCGCAGCGCCGGGGCGGGAAGGCTTTGAATGGCTTGCATGGCGCGAGATTCTACCCTGTCAAGCTGCCGATAAATCGTTGTCATATTATTGTAATTTAGTAGAAATGCCCGGTTTTCCAATCCAACAAGGCGGAGTAACATCCGCTTGTCACAAAAAGTGCATACAGTCGGACGATTTTTGTCCAATGCCACAAGATAGAACAGGAGAAATTTCCATGACCGTAAAACGTACCGCGTTGACCCTGGCCGCCTTCGCCATGCTGACCGGCGCAGGATCGGCCAATGCCGCCGTCGAGATCCAGTGGTGGCATTCGATGGAAGGTGCGCTCAACGAGAAGGTGAACGCCATCGCCACGCAGTTCAATGCCAGCCAGTCCGACTACAAGATCGTACCGATCTACAAGGGCCAGTACGACGAGTCGCTGGCCGCGGGCATCGCTGCCTTCCGCTCGGGCAATGCGCCGGCGATCCTGCAGGTATTCGAGGTGGGCACGGCTACCATGATGAGCGCCAAGGGTGCCATCAAGCCGGTGGCGACGGTCATGAAGGACGCTGGCGAGAAGTTCGACGCCAAGATGTACATCCCGGCGGTGGCTGGCTACTACACCTCGAACAAGGGTGAGATGCTGTCGTTCCCGTTCAATAGCTCCACCACGGTGATGTACTACAACAAGGACGCCTTCAAGAAGGCCGGCCTGGATCCGAACAAGCCGCCCGTGACCTGGCAAGAGGTGGCCACCGATTCCGCCAAGCTCAAGGCCGCCGGCATCTCTTGCGGTTACACCACCGACTGGCAGTCGTGGGTACAGCTGGAAAGCTTCTCGGCCTGGCACAACGTCCTGTTCGCCACCGAGAACAATGGCTTCGGTGGCACGGGCGCGCGCCTGGTGTTCAATTCGCCGCTGCACGTCAAGCATATTGCCAACCTGCTCGACATGCAGCAGAAGGGCTACTTTGTCTATGGCGGCCGCAAGGACGAGCCGAAGGCGAAGTTTATTGCCGGCCAGTGCGCGATGCTGACCGGTTCCTCGGCGGCGCTGGCGAATATCCGCAAGAACGCCAAGTTCGACTTCACCGTGGCGCAGCTGCCCTACGAGCAAGGCGTGCCGGGCGCTCCGCAAAACACCATCATCGGCGGCGCTTCGTTGTGGGTGATGGGCGGCAAGAAGGCCGAGGAATACAAGGGCGTAGCCAAGTTCTTTACCTACCTGTCACGCCCCGAGGTGCAGGCCGACTGGCACCAGTCGACCGGCTACCTGCCGGTGACGACGGCAGCCTACGAACTCACCAAGAAATCGGGCTTCTACGAGAAGAACCCCGGCGCGGACGTGGCGGTCAAGCAGATGATCGTCAAGACCACCGACAAGTCGCGAGGCATTCGCCTGGGCAACTTCCCGCAGATCCGTACGGTGATCGACGAAGAGCTCGAAGCGGTGTGGACCGGCAAGAAGCAACCTAAGGAGGCTCTGGATTCGGCGGTTGCGCGCGGTAATGAATTGCTGGAGCGTTTCCAGAAGACGGTCCGCGAATAAGCGCTGCGGCTTCTTGTGTGTTTGGGAGGCGGAGGCATTGCCTCCGTCTTTGGTTTGTGCGGCAACTTCGCCGCACTAGCTATGATTGATGACGCGCCGCGCATAGCGGTGGCTTGGATGCGTGATGGAAAAACGGGTCGTATTCCGATCTTCATGGTTGCCTTATCTGCTGGTGCTACCGCAGATGGCGGTGACGCTGATCTTCTTTTTTTGGCCGGCCGGACAGGCGCTGTACCAGTCTGTGCTGCGGCAGGATGCCTTCGGTATTGATCTCCAGTTCGTCGGCCTGGAGAACTTTCGCGATCTGTTCAGTGATGCGCAGTACCTGAACGCGTTTCGCGTCACGGGCGTGTTCGCCGTCGGGGTGACGCTGGTCGGGCTGACGGTCTCGCTGATGCTTGCCTACTTCGCCGATCGCGTGGTGCGGGGCGCCAGTGGCTACAAGATGCTGCTGATCTGGCCGTATGCCGTGGCGCCGGCGGTGGCGGGCGTGCTGTGGATGTTCATGTTCAACCCGACGCTGGGCGTGGTGTCCTACGCGCTGCATCGGTTCGGTGTGGACTGGAACTTCTTGCTCAATAGCAACCAGGCCATGCTGCTCGTGGTGCTGATTGCCGCGTGGAAGCAGATCAGCTACAACTTCCTGTTCTTCCTGGCCGGCTTGCAGAGCATCCCTAAATCGCTGATCGAGGCCGCCGCCATCGATGGCGCGGGGCCTTGGCGCCGGTTCTGGTCGATCATATTCCCGTTACTGTCGCCGACCACGTTCTTCCTGATGGTGATCAATGTGGTGTACGCCTTCTTCGACACCTTTGCCATTATCGACGCAGTGACCCATGGCGGCCCCGTCAACGCGACCAATACGCTGGTCTACAAGGTCTACCAGGATGGCTTCCGGGGACTCGATATCGGCGGCTCGGCCGCGCAGTCGGTTGTGCTGATGGGGATCGTGATTGTTCTCACGGTGGTGCAGTTCCGCTACGTGGAACGCAAGGTGCAGTACTGAAGGATTGGCAAAATGGTAGAACGACGACCCTTTCTGGATTTTCTCTCGCACCTGATGCTGGTGCTGGGCGTAGTGGTAGTGGCTTTCCCTGTCTATGTCACGTTTGTTGCCTCGACGCTGACCGCCGACGAGGTGCTGCAGGCACCGATGACGCTGCTGCCGGGCAGCCATTTTCTTGAGAACTATCGCACCGTGCTGGTAGCCGGCGTGGGCAATGCCGCCTCGCCGGTCTCCACCATGATGCTGAACAGCTTGATCATGGCGCTGGGCATCGCGCTGGGCAAGATCACGATCTCGATCATCTCGGCCTTCGCGGTGGTGTATTTCAAGTTCCCGCTGCGCAAGACCTTCTTCTGGATGATCTTCATCACGCTGATGCTGCCGGTGGAAGTGCGGATCCTGCCGACCTACAAGGTGGTGTCCGATCTCGGCATGCTGGACAGCTACTTCGGCCTGACCATCCCGATCATCGCCTCGGCGACCGCGACCTTCCTGTTCCGCCAGTTCTTCCTGACCATTCCGGATGAGCTGGCCGAGGCCGCGCGCATCGACGGCGCCGGGCCGATGCGCTTTTTCAAGGACGTGGTGCTGCCGCTGTCCAAGACCAGCATCGCGGCACTCTTTGTGATCCAGTTCATCTACGGCTGGAACCAGTACCTGTGGCCGCTCCTGATCACCACGCAGAAGTCGATGACGCCGGTGGTGGTGGGGGTCACGCAGATGATCTCCCGCTCCGGGGATGCCGCGACCGACTGGAACCTGGTGATGGCCACCGTGATGCTGGCCATGGTGCCGCCCGCGATCGTGGTGGTGCTGATGCAGAAGTGGTTCGTCAAGGGCCTGGTCGAAACCGAAAAATAAGCGGGTGGGGCGGGGCGTGCCCATGTGATGGCGCGCCCGCCACGCTTGCCCAGCGAGAAAGAATAGCAATGGCAAAACTGTCGCTTCGCAACGTACAGAAGACTTACGCCGGCAACGTCAAGGTTGTGCACGGCATCGATATGGAAATCAACGATGGCGAGTTCATCGTCATCGTCGGCCCCTCGGGCTGCGGCAAATCCACGCTGCTGCGCATGGTGGCCGGGCTGGAAGCCATCAGCGGTGGCGAGGTGCATATTGGCGACAAGGTCGTCAATCACCTCGAGCCCGCCGAGCGGGACATCGCCATGGTGTTCCAGAACTACGCGCTCTACCCGCATATGAGCGTGTACGACAATATGGCCTACGGGCTGAAGATCCGCGGCATGGACAAGAGCGAGATCGAGCAGCGGGTCAAGCACGCCGCCGGCATCCTGGAGCTGGCGCCGCTGCTCGAGCGCAAGCCGCGCGCGTTGTCGGGCGGCCAGCGCCAGCGTGTGGCCATGGGTCGCGCGATCGTGCGTGAGCCTGCCGTGTTCCTGTTTGACGAGCCGCTGTCCAACCTCGACGCCAAGCTGCGCGTGCAGATGCGCCTGGAGTTGAAGGAGTTGCACCGCCGCCTGCGTACCACCAGCATGTATGTGACCCACGATCAGGTCGAAGCCATGACGCTGGCAGACCGCATGATGGTGCTCAACGGCGGGAGCGTGGAGCAGATCGGCACGCCGCTGGAAGTCTATGCGCGTCCGGCCAGCACCTTCGTGGCCAGCTTTATCGGCTCGCCGCCGATGAATCTGGTTCCGGTGACGCGGACCAATGGCGGGCAGGGCGAAGCGCAGATGCGCGTGGAGCAGAAGCCGGGTGCGCAAGGTGCGCCCGCCACCCTTGGCCACCTGCCGATGGGCCTGCACCTGCCCGAGCGCGCGCTGCTTGGCCTGCGTCCGGAGCATATCGAGCCGTGCGCGGCACATGAGGCGATCGCCGAGATCGAGGTCCGCCTGGTCGAGGCGCTTGGCGCCGATTCCTATGCGTATGGCACGCTTGGCGGCCAGCCGGTGGTGGTGCGGCTGGACAGCAATATGCCTGTGAGCAGCGGCGATCGCCTGCCGATCACGGCTGCGGCCGAGCACCTGCATTTCTTCGACGCCGATTCCGGCAAGCGCATCGAGGCCTGACATGACCCTGGCCGCCTGGCCCTATCCGCGCCATGTCGCCCATCGTGGCGCGGGCAAGCTTGCACCCGAGAACACCCTGGCGGCGTTCCGCCACGGGGCATCGTTTGGCTATCGCATGTTCGAGTTCGACGTGAAGCTGTCGGGCGATGGACGCCCGGTGCTGCTGCACGACGCCACGCTGGACCGCACCACCAACGGGCAGGGGCGGGTCGATGCGCTGACGCTGGGCGAGATCGCCATGCTGGACGCTGGCAGCTGGCACAGCCCCGCCTATGCCGGCGAGCCGGTGCCCACGCTGGCGGCGATTGCTCGCTATACCCGTGCCAACGGCTTGTTCGTCAATATCGAGATCAAGCCCGTGCCCGGCGCGGAATGGCGCACCGGCGCAGCGGTAGCCCTCGACGCCCAGGCACTGTGGGCTGGCAGCGATGTGCTACCGCTACTGTCGTCATTCTCGGAAGAGTCGCTGGAGGCGGCCCGCAAGGCCGCGCCTGGCCTGCCGCGCGCGCTGTTGCTGGACGAGCTGCCGCCCGACTGGCTGGAGCGGCTGCGCCGGCTGGACTGCGTGGCGCTCGATGCCAACCATCCCGTGCTTACCGCCGAGGTCATCCGGGCGGCCCATGCGGCCGGTTTCCGGGTGGCCTGCTATACCGTCAATGACCCGGCGCGCGCGACGGAGCTGCTGAGCTGGGGGCTGGACACACTGATTACCGACGCGGTCGATCTGATCGCACCATGTCAAGGCTAGTCCACCCGGCGGTGTTGGCGCGGCCAGTTCATGCAGGCTGCGCCAACGCGTCACGCACCGCATCGTCCACGCTCCAGCCGCGCCATATCTCCTCGGGCAGGGCGGGGTTGCGCGCATGCGCCAGCAGGTCGCGCACCTCGTCCTTGACCCGCGCGAGCCGCAGCGGTATGCCGTGGGCCTTCGCGAACACTGCCAGTTCGCCCAGGGCTTCAATGACAGTGCCGTCGAGGTCCGATGATTCTTCCAGGCTGAGTATCAGGCCGTACTGGGGATGCTCGCGCGCCAGCGCCTGGCGCACGGTGCCCAGCACGCTATCGACGTTGCCGAAGAACAGCGGTACCTCCGGGCGCGCGATCAGCAGTCCCTTGGGCGCAGTGGCCTCGGGGTGGCGTGCCGTGTCGACGAAGTCGTGGCTATCGGCCCAACGCCCCAGCCAGCTGACCTGCGGGCGCGACAAGCGCTGCAGCAGCATCGCCAGGCTGACCCCGATCGCCAGCAGCAGCCCATGCAGCACGCCCAGCAACAGCACGCCGGCAAAGGCGGTCACCGCGACCAGGCGGTCGCGCCGCCAGTCGAAGTAAGGCTTGAGGCTGCCCGGGTTCAGGCTGTGCCCGACCGCGCGGATCACGATGGCCGCGAGTACCGGTTCTGGCGTGTGCGAGATCCAGGGGAGCAGGGTGCATACCGCGGCAAGGACCACGGCACCCGCAATCAAGCCGGCACGGCGGCTTTGCGCGCCGGCTGCTTCATTAGCCGAGGTGCCGGAAAAGCCCGCGCCCACCGGCATGCCCTGGAACAGCCCCGAAGCGAGGTTGGCCAGCCCCAGTGCCGCCAGGTCCCGGTTAGGCGAGACGATGTCGCCGTGGCGCATGGCAAAGGTGCGGATCGAGCCGTAGCTCTCGGCGTACAGGATCAGGGCCAGCGCGGCGGCCAGTTCGCTCACCCGCATCCAGTCGGCCGTGGTCAGGTCCGGCACCCGGGGCGCCGAGAACTGCAGGGCGATGTTGCCGACGGCTGCCACGCCGTGAGCCTGGGTCCAGCCGCTGAGGTCGAGCATGATGCCGGCGGCGATGACCAGCAGCGCGCCCGGCATGGCGCGCCAGCGGGCAAACACGTGCAGCAGCGCCAGCGCAACCAATGCCACCGCCGCGCCTGCCAGGTTCCAGTGGCGCCAGCTGGCCAGCAGTTCCCAAGCCAGGTGCAGGAAGTCGCCGTGTGCCGGATGCACATCCAGGACCTTCGGGCATTGCTTGAGCACGATGGTCAGCGCCAGTCCCAGCGCGAAGCCGCGCAGCACGGGCTTGGCGATCAGGTTGGAGATCGCCCCCAGGTGCGCCAGCGACGCCAGCAGGAACAGCACCCCCGCGAGCAGGATCACGGCGGCGCCGAGCGCGATGCGCAGTCCGGCGTCGCCCTCGGCGGCGGCCGTGGTAGCGGCCAGCAGCACCGCGGCAGACGACGAGGTGGCTGAAACGATGGCAAAGCGGCTGCTGCCAAGCAGGCCGTAGACCAGCAGGCCCGCTAACAGCGCGATCACGCCGGCTTGCGGCGGTAGCCCGGCAATCCCGGAATAGGCCACGGCCTCGGGCAGCAGCAGTCCGGCGATGGCCAGGCCGGCCACCAGGTCTGCGCGCCATGTGGCTAAAGCGGCGCTCGGCGCGGAGGCGTCGGCGGTGG